>JAUZPR010000130.1 GCA_030705825.1 Bacillota bacterium
AAAAATACCTGAAATGAGGAAAAGGATTTCAGAACTGCTTGAAATTCCTGAAAATTGTGTTGGAATCACCGCTACAACAGGCGAAGGGCTTACTCTGTTCGGGCAGGGCAAAGGTATTCAGGCTTTCAGCTGCGTTACGGTGGTATAAATACTAAAATACCCCTCTCTTTGGAAAGAGAGGGGCAGGGGTGAGTTCTCCAAAACCTACCAGATTGTTATGCGGTCTTCAGGTGCCAGATACATAGCATCCCCTGGTTTTATCCCATATGTGTCGTAAAATTCCTTAAAATTACGGAGAACCTGATTTACACGGAATTTATTAGGTGAATGCACATCCTGGGTTGTCAAAAGCTGATATGTCTTTTCGGTAGCAGTCATATGCCATATTCTTGCATTGCTTTCAAACAGCTCCTTATAATTAGCATTCTTCATACCCTTTGCAATATCCAGTATACAAGCCATACCTCCTATGTCGGCTACGTTTTCCGACAATGTGAGGCTTCCGTTTACAAAAGCATCAGATGTAACTTCGAGGTTATTATACAAATTGACAATTTCCTGGCATTTCTGTTTAAATGTCGCATAATCCTTATCAGTCCACCAGTTGGTCATATTACCGTTCTTGTCAAACTGTGCCCCATTATTGTCAAAAGCATGTGTGATCTCGTGCGCAATTACGCTTCCTATACCGCCGAGATTTTGTTCCCTTGAAGCATTCACATCATAGAAGGGGGCCTGCAGTATACCGGCAGGAATAACAATTTCATTACTTGTCGCGTTATATCCCGCATTTACTGTTTGAGGCGGAAAAGCCCACTGGGACTTATCTACAGGTTTGTTCAGCAAAGTCTTGGAGTATTTTGTCACAGCTGAACCGATGGCAAATATATTTCCAATATAGGAACCGCCATCTTTAAAGCTTTTGATGCTTATATCCTTTAAAGGATCCTCCCAAGTATCGGGATATCCTATTTTAAGCTTGATTGCCTTAAGCTTTGCAATAGCCGCCTCTTTTGTCTGATTATCCATCCAGTCAAGATTCTGTATACGCTTTTCAAATGTAGCAATGATTTCTTGTACTATATCCGTTACATCTTTTTTGGCTTGTTCGGGGAAATATTTTTCCACATACATCTGCCCAAGATAGGTTGACATTACCGAACTAAGCTCATTAAAAGCCTTATCCTCATCACTTAATGAACTGTTAACTCCTTGGAATTCATTGCTAAAGGATATCATTGCATTTTCCAGATCTGTTGATAAATACGGTGCCGTATTTAGTAAAAAGTGGTATCGTGTATAAGCCTTCAGAACGTCAAGATAATTGTCTGATACAAGTTCACCGGTTTTCTTCATAAGGCCCGGATCGGAAATAACCAGGTTCTGAACAGAACCATATCCCAGTTCAGTAAGATAGCTTCTTATATCAGCTTCCTTAAACATTGCTGCAAGGTCATCTACCTTTATAGGATTATAAACATTTTCAACCTTACTTGCAGCATCATTACTTAACATAGCTCCTGATACGGTTTTTTCAAAATCGTAAATCTCCTGGGCACTTTTAAGTGCATATTCGTCAGTTGATCCAGTAAGCTTGAGAATAGCAGCAATGAAACCCTGGTAAAGGCTTTTGACCTGAGAATTATCTTCAAGCATGTAATTGGAAGGAAGAATTGTTGAAAGCCCTGCTCCGTAAAGACTGTAATGGGTACTGTCCTTAAGGTCCACACTGGGGCTGAAGCTGAACAGCGGGTTTATTCCTGTTTCGGTTTCCAATCTGGCACATAGGCCAAGAAGCTCCTGAACATTCTTAACACCATCAAAAGCATCCAAATATTGTTTTATAGGATCGATTCCTTCCTTGTTCCGGTCTTGAGCGTCTACTATCGTACTATAAAGGTCTGTAATTTTTTGCTCCTTGGTGCCTTCCTGCCAGCTGCCGGCATTTTTAGCCAGATCATTAACCATTGTTTTTATTTTATTACTGTTAGAAATATCAACTTCATTGAATGACATCAACATCGGGTATCCTGCAGGTAATTTGGTATTGGTCAGCCAATTCCTGTTTACAGAATAATAAAAATCGTCCTGCGGTCTTACCTGGGAAAGCTTATTTATTCTTGCAAGAACTGCGGATATTTGATCTTTTGTAAGATAATCCTTTGATCCGAACTTGCCGTTTCCACAACCACTCATGAGACCGGCCCTTACAAGTCTTTCAACATCACCTTTGTAAGAAGCCGGCACATCGGAAAAAGGTGTATCGGGTTTTAAATTTGGGAGATCGCGTATTGTACGGCTTACAATAATTGCAAATTCAAGCCTTGTCACATTCTTTTTTGGATCAAGCTTCTTCCCGGAAGTCCCCATCAGGATTCCGTTTGTAACTGCTATGCCCAATTCATCGGTGTATTGAGGGCTTATACTTCCTGCATCCGTAAAAGTTTTCAGATTACTTTCAGTGTTATCCAAGGCCCCGTATCCAACACTGTCTAAAAGGCTTGCGACCGCCTGTTCACGTGTAACATATCCTGTGGTACCTGCTGCCTGCACAGGTAAAATTCCAAAAATAAGCATCAGGCACACGAGAATTCCAACTACTTTAGTCTTTAATCCAAACATTTTAGTTATTCCTTTCAATTAAACTTTTTACTTTGATGTCTTATACTTATTACCAATGGTTCGACTGCCCAGCCATACCTATCTGAACCCCAAACCACAATCTCTGAACTGATTAACTTCTGAACAATACCTTTTCCTTTTTGAACAGCGAAGCTGCAAACATTATTGACAATATTACATATATCACTGATGTAGCCAAAGCTATTACAAGATTCAGGTAATTTATATTTCCCCCCAGTACCATTTTAAAGGCGGAAATTGTATTCAAAATAGGAACCGCATACATATAGGTCTGAACATCGCCGGGCTGCATGAACATTGTTGCATATCCGGGAATCAGAGCTACAAAAATCAGGAACGAAAGGTAGGTCTGTGCTTCCCTGAAGGATCTGGCGAATGTACTGATAGCTATCTGTACTGCCGAGAAAGTCATACCCATAAGTATTGTAGTTATGAATACAAGTATTGTTGCAACCAGAGGCAGACTGAATCCGCCTATTCCATCCGAGGCGCCCATAGTCAGTGAATTCGGATTAATCATATAACCGATAACATATCCTATCCCAGTTGAAATAACACTTATAAAGGAAAACAGCGTAACTGTCAGATATTTGCCTGTCAAAATTGAAAGCCTGCTTGGTTTGGTAGTCAGCAGAGGTTCAAAGGTATTTCTTTCTTTTTCTCCTGCCACAATATCTGTTGCCGCAGCTATACCCCCGATGGTTACCAGAAGTCCAAGCATCATAGGAAGAATCATCACCAACGTGGGATTTCCCGATTTGCCAGGTTCTGCAACATTAGTTTCTTCCACCTTTGCCGGTTGCAGAATGTCAGGGCTCAAGCCGAGTGCTGTCAGCCTTTGACCTACTATTTGCTGGTTATATTGGTTAATTGCATCGGTTAAAATGGAAACAGCCCCATCGGACTTGTTTTTGGACTTGTCATAATATATCTTAACTGTAAATGGTTTATCATTTTTAAGCTTTTGAGCATAATCGGCATCAAATTCGAGTACCAGCCTTACCTTTTCCTGTTTAACCGCATCAATAGGGTTATCTACATTTATAAGTTTTATGTTGGTATTATGTTTAATTATGCCATCCTCAACAATTTTTCTGATATCGGCTGTATTTGAATTCTGGGATAATGCTATAGTAATGTTTTCCGAGATATCCTTTTCCATTTTTTGAGCTCCACCGCCCACAAACAGAAAAATGACAGGTATCAAAATCATAGGTACTAAAAAGCTGCTTATGATGGTTTTTTTATCCCTCAGCAAATCCTTTATTTCTTTCCTGAAAACTATCCATACATGCCTAAATTTCATTCCTGTCACCTACCAATTCTATGAAAACTTCTTCAAGGCTGTCTTTTCCGTATGTTTTCTTCAATTCTTCTATAGTTCCGGATGCTACAAGAACACCCTTGTGAATTATTCCTATCCTGTCACATAATTTTTCAACCTCGCTCATAATGTGGCTTGAAAGAACTATTGTCTTATTTTGCTGCCTGCAGTCAAGTATGAATTTATGAACCTCCAGTATGGCTGTGACGTCAAGTCCGGAAGTAGGTTCATCAAAAAGCATTATATCGGGATTATGCACTATTGAACGTGCAAAGGCCACTTTCTGCTTCATACCTTTTGAAAACTTCCCTGCTTTTTTGTTTATATATTCGTCCATATCGAATATTCTTGTAAGCTGACTGATCCTTTCCTTGATTTCGGACTTGCTCATGTCGTTCAATTCTCCGAAATAAGCTATGTTCTCAGCAGCGGTAAGTCTATCGTATAAACCGGTTTCTCCTCCGAAAAGGATACCTATATGGCTCCTCACCTTTTCCGGTTCATTTATTACATCATAACCGCATAACTCAGCCGTACCTGAAGTAGGCTTAAGCATTGTGGCCAGCATCCTCAGGGTTGTTGTCTTACCGGCCCCGTTTTCACCCAGTAGTCCGAAAATTTCCCCCTTTCTGACTTCAAAACTGATGTTGTTTACAGCAGTTATACTTTCAAAGCTTTTTGTTATGTTGCTTACTTTTAACACAATCCATCCTCCTGTTCTCCCATATATTTAAAGAATTTAATCCTCAATTTTTTTCTCAGCTTTTTTAGCTATCCTTTTTGCACTATATAAAATTGCAAATACCATGGCAAGACCTACTAAAACACCTAAGCCGAATATAAAGTAAGAATGTATTTCGGAAAAAACCGAATCTCTTATAAGACCAATGGTATAAGGCCCGAGTATCAGGATAATCACAACTGCTTTTATAACATGGATCCATTTAGTATATCTGTTTTTATGCGAAAACACACCGCTTGCCGTTCCCCTGACGGTATAGTAGCACCAAGGGGCAACAAGCAGCATGTATACATCCCAGCAATCGCTCATTGCCTGCTTAAGAACAATTATTCTATAAATAAAATCGACAACGAGCAAAACGGTTACAACAATCAACGCCTCAAATCCATATCTTTTCTGCAGTGAAATCAATCTTTCGTCGTCTATCGCAATATTTTTTTTCTTCTTCATTTTCTATTCCTCCTCTGTCCAGAAAATATCGTTAAGCGTTTTCCCAAGTACTTTGCATATGGATATGCAAAGCTTTATTGTCGGATTATAGTTGCCTGATTCGATAAGACCTATTGTCTGTCTTGTAACTCCTATCTCATCAGCCAGCTGCTCCTGAGACATGTTCATCTCTACTCTTGCAAGTTTGAGCTTTATATTTTTTTTACCATCCATACTGCCCTCCCGATAGCAAGAATTTCCCACCAATAAGAGTATTGTAATATATACATTTCTTAATGTCAATTATATGTTGCATTTTGTTTGCTTTAATTTGCTTATTGCCATATATAGTCATACCGAGCGGCTGTGGGCAGCCGCCCCTACAAATAAAAAAGCCCCTACAAATAAAAAAGGCAGGTACGGAAACCTGTCCCTGGATCAATATTTTATTTCTCGCATCACCTTAGCTTCTACCCTGAACTCCCAACCCCGAACCCCTAACTCCTAACTCCCAACACCGAACTCCAAACCCCGATCCCTACTCTCAACCCCTAACGGGCGGAGTAGAACCCCGCCCCTACGTGATATCTTCATTCCGCTCTGCTATTATTTCGGCAAGCTTAATGTCCTCTTTGGTAGTTATTTTTATATTATCATAGCTGCCTTTTACAAGTTTAACCCTGACGTCCATTCTTTCAACCAGCATGGCATCATCAGTTCCGTTAAAAGTATCCTCCAAAGCCTTTCTATGAGCTGCCATAATCAAGCTGTGCAAAAATGCCTGAGGTGTCTGGACAGCCCACAGCATACTTCTGTCAAGAGTTTTCGAAATACACAGCTCAGAATCAGCAAGCTTTATTGTATCCTTAACGGGAGTAGCAATTGTACAGGCTCCAAATTCATAAGCTGTATCTATACATGAAAGTATTTCATTCTCACTGACAAAAGGTCTGGCGCCATCGTGAATAAGAACAATATCACAGCCCGGGGCAACCTCGCACAGCCCTCTATAAACAGATATTTGTCTTGTTTCACCGCCACAAACCAAAGCTTTTACTTTTGTAAAACGATACTTTTCAACTATTTTTTGCTTACAGTAAATTATATCCTTTTCATTAACCACCAGTATAATTTCTTTTATTTCCTCAGTAAATTCGAAAGCTTCCAGAGTTCGTGCCAATACCGGCTTGCCGCTTATATTCAAATATTGCTTGTTTATGTCCATCCCCATTCTTGTACCCTGTCCTGCAGCAACTACTACAGCACTTACAAATCGTCCATCTTCCCTGTCCATCTGTACCTCCCGGATTAGTAAAAAGGACTGTGCATTTTTGGGTTGACACATGGATAAACCCATATTCTCGCCCGTTTTGCAACAGCCCCTCTCATCTATTTCAAATTATTCTTTCAATCTGAAGCTTTGGTTTTGCAAAAATCATCCTTCCGGCAGCAGTCTGCAAAACGCTTGTAACTGTAACGTTAATCTCTTCTCCTATGTACCTTCTTCCTCCGTCAACAACTATCATGGTTCCGTCGTCAAGGTAAGCTATTCCCTGTCCGTTTTCCTTTCCGTCCTTAATGACCTGAACCAGCATATCTTCGCCGGGAAGGGCTATCGGCTTAAGTGAATTAGCCAATTCGTTTATGTTGAGTACCGTAACACCTTGAAAACTTGCTACCTTGCTTAAGTTATAATCAGTAGTGAAAATTTTCCCGCCAAGTCTTTTGGCTGTAACTAATAGTTTATCATCAACCTCTGTTCCTTCAACATTTTCCATTGTCTCAATTTTAACGGGATAGTTTAATTCCTTCTGAAGTATATTCAATACATCAAGTCCCCTGCGGCCCCTGTTCCTCTTGAGTACATCCGCCGAATCGGCAATATGCCGAAGTTCCTCAAGAACAAATGACGGAACTATCAATTCACCCTCCAGAAACCTTGATCGGCAGACGTCAAGAATCCTTCCGTCAATTATTATACTTGTATCGAGAAGAATCGGTCCGCCTGCATTTTTATTACTTCCGTGGACTCCGCTTTTAAGCTTGAAAAAGTCAGGTATGATGTCATTCTTTTTCCTGATGGCAACAGCGATTCCTATGCATCCGAAAAGGACATTGACAATTATTGAGACAGGAACTCCCACAACATCAATCTTATCTATGGGAATAGCAACAAGGTTGGCTATTATAAGGCCTACTATAAGACCTACTGCAGCCATCCCAAGTTCATAGAGTGTAAGCTTCTGTATTGTTTGTTCAAATTTATCTACACCATTTAAAACCAACTGTATAAGTACATTGCCTGTCGAGTAGAAAATAACTCCTGTAAAGGCGGTGGCAACTACATATAAAACTACCTTTACATTACCGTTCATTACCGGATTATAAATTGACAGTAAGGTTTTAACTATAGTAAATCCAGTAGCGGCACCAACTGCTGCAAAAGAAATCTTGATTACCCTATTCAGCACACATTTAACTCCCTTACAAATTTTCTTTTAAACAAAGCCTTTGAATAATTTTTAAGGTTTTGTCCATACCCCGGATATCATTGTTCATTAATATAATCCGGGATATCAAAATTTTTTGCAAGTCATACTTTCAAAGAGTTATTTATCGTAGTCTCAATATCAAACGGATTAGTATTCTTTGCCAGTACCAGTTCACTTATCAGAATTTGTCTTGCACTGTTAAGCATTTTACGCTCACCGGTTGAAAGTCCTTTTTCCTTTTCCCTTAACATAAGTGATCTGACAACATCAGCTACCTCAAAAATATTCCCGCTTTTTATTTTAGTCATATTTTCCCTGTAACGCTTGTTCCAGTTTGCATTTGCGCTGGAGCAGTTCTGTCCCAGTGCCCTGAATACCCTGTCTGCGTCGTGTTCGTCTATAATTTCCCGTATCCCGATATCATCAACGTTCTGGGTGGGTATCATAACCTTCATGTCACCGATAGGCATTTTGACTATATAATAGCTTTTTTTCTGTCCTAATATTTCCTTTTCCTCAATTGATTCAATAACACCTGCACCATGCATCGGATATACAATCTTATCACCTACATTATACATAAAAAAACCTCCGGTAAAAAAGCTCTAAAAGCCGAGTTAATTAATACTCAGCAAAAAAATCAACCTTGTCCTCCGACAAAAATTTTTCCTTTGTAAGTAAATAAAGAATGTCGACTAAAACATTATGACGGTAAATTAGCGCGGAAAATAACTGGTCTATTTTGAGAGATGATTTATACTTGGAGAAATATAACTTGAAACATCATATCCTCTCGCTATTGTTAATTTCGTGCCGATAAATAAAACTTCCTCTGATATTGTTTTTGGAAGTTTAAATTACCTCGAAAGCCTTTACAATTATGTAATAAGTATACTACACAGTAATTTTTTTGTCAAAAAATAATTTCCATAACAAAAATAATTGCATCAAATACTCCATAAAAGGAAACAATACCCTATGTAGAATTTGTATACATTGGAGGTATTTATGAAAAAATTAATTTTAATTGTTCTGCTCATTTTTTCTCTGACCGCAACTTCCCTTCCGGCAATTTATGCCGAAACCGGTGTAGTTGAACGCCCTGATATAAAAATAAACATTAACGGAGCTATAAGTAGTTACAGCCGAATACCTATAATAATAGGCGGAAGGACTCTGCTCCCCTTAAGAGAAGTTTTAGTAAACCTGGGAGTTCCCAATGATGACCAGCATATTATCTGGGATTCGAATGAAAAGAGTATAACCGTTATCAACGGTTCCATTAAATTATATCTAAAAATCAATGACAAAAATGCACTTGTAAATGATGTTCCTATTATTATTGATGTAGCACCCGTTATATATAAAAACAGTACATATATACCTGTAAGATTCATATCTCAGAGTCTTGGCCTGAAAGTAGCCTGGGATACTCCTTCCAGCATGGTTCTGATAAGAGATCCCGAGAGCTATTCTAAAACTGAAGAGGTTTTAAAAAAATCAGTAGACGCCATGTCCGCGGCAGATAAGTATAAGACCCAGGAAACTGCCCATTTAACAATAACCCAGGGTAATAACAATTTTACATTTGACACTCAGATCAATGCTATTACCGATGCTAAGAAAAAGCTTGGAAGCGCATCAATAAACAGGACACAGACAGTACTTGGAAAGACTTCTAAAATGGATCTTGACATTTGTGCAGCAAATAGCCTTATATATCTAAAAAACCCGATTACAGGCGCCTGGATAAAACAGAAAACCGGTGACAGCAATTACAGTGATCTTTACAGATATAACTCTACACAACCAACCGAGGTTGCATGCTCAGGTCTAATTAAAGAGGACGGAACAGGCCAGGGGGATATAGTCCTTAAGGGAAAAGTAAATATAAACGATTATTTGCACGAATATATGGATTTTGAGGAATTGACCCCATATACCGTTACCGATTGCTACGCCGAAATAAACATAGACAGAAGCAGTTATCTTGTCAAACGCATTTACATTAAAGTGAGCGGCAGAACTACGTCAATTAAAGGAGGAGCTCAATATTCACTTGAACTTACAGAAACCAACCTCGATTTTAACGGTGATTATGATGTCACCCTTCCTTCTAACCTGCCGGCATAATGATATCAACGCTGTCTGAAGGATCATGCATATATTTTTTCAAGAGAAATGGTTCCA
>JAUZPR010000131.1 GCA_030705825.1 Bacillota bacterium
AAGATAGAAGGCCAGATCGCATTTAAAAATCTGAGAAGAAATAGAAAACGTTTCAGAATAACTGTTTTTTCAATGGTAATAAGCATAATTCTTTATATAGTATTAGGTAATTTTATCGGATATATTTTTGACATCGGTGCGGTCCAGGGTGATATAGGAACCGATTTTAGAGCTACCATTTCTGGAGGTACCGGAGAAGGCTTTACCGATGAACAGTACAATACCGTAAAAGCTTTGCCTGGCGTTGAAGCCGTATATAAATTTATCAATACCTATTTAACGGTTGTAGCTCCCGAAAATATTATTAACCCTGCGCTGAAAAGATTGAACAGCGGAGCGGTCAGTGATAAAGAGGGTAGCAACATATATCTTCCCAACAATACATTGATGTCCTACGGTGATGCGGGTTTTGACCAGCTTGCCGCCAACCTGAAGGCAGGCAGTGCCAGCAAGACGGAATTGGATAGCGAAAACGGAGTAATACTTCTGCAGACCAGTAAATTTTACAGTGATATTAATAAAACGGCTGTTATTGATGTTACACATTATAAAGTAGGCGACACTATTAATATTTTGTCTGGTGACCCATCAGACAGTGGCAAAGGTATTACAAAACAGGTTAAGGTTATAGGAATTCTGAATAAGGGAATATTGGGCGGTGATTTTTCGGAAAATGCCGGAATTACTATGATAACAACCGAGAAGGTTTATAAAAACATAATAGGAGATGTATCTTACACGAGCATGGGCATAAAACTTAATAAGGATGCTGACCGTGGACCTGTAACCGATTACCTGACAAAACTGAATGAACAGGATCCCAAATACCAGTTCTCCGATATTTCCAAGCTGAGAGAAGAAAATGGAAAAAGCTCCATAGCAATAAGCATTTTCTTATATGGTTTTGTAGGAGTCATAACTCTTATCGGTTGCCTTAATATTATAAATACAATAAGTACAAACCTTATCCTGAGAAAAAGAGAGCTGTCAATGCTCAGAGCGGTAGGCATGACCAGGGGTGCTATCAAGAAAATGGTTGCATATGAAGGTATTCTATACGGTATTGTTGCAGCTTTTTACGGGGGGATACTGGGCGTAGTATTGTCATATGTATTGTCCAGGCTGACAACAATAATAAGGGAGTTCGACTGGACATTTCCATGGATTCAGCTTATAACTGCAATTGTGGGAACAATAGTGGTCACACTTATATCGAGTTATATTCCACTGAGAAAAATAAGCAGGCAAAATATTGTTGAAAATATAAGAATGGAAGAGTAGGAGAAGTTTTGACAAAGGGCGGTATTTAGGTACTGCTCTTTTTATTTATATTTCCTTACAATATTTTGAAGATTGTTAAATACAGAAATTAAGAGCTTGAATGAGCCCGGATAAGAGAATGAAATACAAATTGAATAAAACGGTGCCGCCATTTAAAGGGCACCGCCCGCCAACAACCTTAAAACTTTAGTTCCTTGCCCGGTGGTACTATAATATATCTAACGGTTAACATTGTTAATCAACTTTGTTGAGTACCGGTCAATACAAAGTTCAGACATTTCCTAGGAATGTCTGTAAACACTGCTAATCTTTATATTTTCCACTGACAAGCAACAAATGAATTGTGTACTTGATTAATAAGTACTGAATTCAGTACCTTACTTAAGCACACCCATATTCATGCCGGGTAATTCAGGCATGGTAAACATTGAAAACCCATAAGGAATTCTGTGCTGTCGGATTCCTGGAGAAATAACCTGTATATGTTTTGCAAGGCTTTAGTGCTGCAAAATTTATACTAAATATTTTCTTCATTTCATATAGCAATAGAAAGAGATTTTTTATTAAGCCCGAACAATTTTGAAAGGGGAGTCGAATATGCATTTTGATTATGTTACTTTGGCAATTGTTGTCGGAGCATTGGTAGGGCTGATTATCCTATGGAAAATAATAGGTATCAGAGTCATTCCGAATAATAAGATCGGTATCGTTGAAAAATGGTGGTCTGCCAAAGGATCACTTGATGAACAGATCATCGCCTTGAACGGAGAAGCCGGTTTCCAGCCTGGGCTACTCAGGGGTGGTATACATTTCCTAACTCCGTTGAAGTACAAGGTTCATATCTGCCCGCTGGTAACCATACCCCAGGGTCAGATTGCCTATGTATTCGCAAGGGACGGCCAGCCTTTGGAGCCCACACAGACACTTGGCAGAATAATACCTGAAGGCAACAACTTCCAGGATGTAGCGGCGTTTTTAAAGAACGGAGGCCAGAAGGGGCCTCAGAGGGGAATTGTACGTGAAGGAACCTACGCCTTCAACCTTGCACAATTTATAGTTATAACCGAGGATAAAATACATTATCTGCCTATGGGCACTTTCGCAGAGGATGCAACTTTTAATAAAATGGCAGAGGTCCTGAGGGAAAGGGATGGCTTCAGACCGATAGTAATTAAGGGAGCTGACGACAAAGTCGGTATAGTAACGGTACATGACGGTCCTTCCTTGAACAAGGATGATATCATTGCTCCTACAGTTGGCGATAATTCCACAGATAAGGAAGTCTATCACAATAACTTCCAGGATCCCGAGAAATTCCTTAAGGCTGGCGGTTTCAGAGGCAGACAGCACCAGGTTCTGGTTGAAGGTACCTACTTCATAAACAGACTTTTTGCAACTGTGGAGCTCATTGATAAGACAATAATAGAAGTAGGTTACGTAGGAGTGGTTGTTTCCTATATAGGCCCAAAAGGTATAGACTCTACAGGGGATGAATACAAGCACGGTGAATTGGTGGAAGCAGGCTGCAAGGGTGTATGGGCAGATCCGCTGATGCCGGGTAAATATGCATTTAACACATATGCGGGAAAAATAGTCAGGGTTCCTACTACCAACATTATATTGAAATGGATAAGCAACCAATTCGGTTCACATAAGTTTGATGAAAACTTGAAGGAAGTAAGCCTGATCACAAAGGATGCTTTTGAACCTTCGCTGCCTCTTTCTGTAGTAATGCATATAGATTACAGGAAGGCTCCGCTTGTAATTCAGAGATTCGGAGACATCAAGATGCTGGTTGACCAGACTCTTGACCCAATGGTATCTGCCTACTTTAAAAATATAGGCCAGACAAAGACCTTGATACAGCTGCTTCAGGAAAGAAACGAGATACAACAGACCTCGTCACGTGAAATGAAGGATAAATTCAATCACTATAATCTGGAGCTTGAAGAGGTATTGATTGGAACGCCGTCATCCTCTGCTAATGACAACAAAATTGAACAGATACTTACACAGCTTCGTGACAGACAGATAGCTCTGGAACAGGTTGAAACCTATTCGCAGCAGCAAAAGGCCTGTGAGAAACAAAGAGAGCTCAAGGAAGCGGAGGCAAAGGCGGCACAGCAGAGACTCTTGACCGAATCGGATATCAATATTCAGATTGAAGGAAATCAGGGTAAAGCCGAGTATCAGAGGTCACTGCAGGAAGCTGCCAAGATTAAGGCTATTGCAGAAGCTGAAGCTGCAAGAATTAAATCTCTTTCACAGGGTGAAGCTGCCAAGATCAAGGCTATTGCAGAAGCTGAAGCTGAGAAGGAAGCAAGAGTCGGCATAGGTAAGGCAGTGGCTATAGAAGAACAAGTAAGGGCATACGGCGGTTCACGCTACCAGTTGATGCAGGATATCATGAATAAGTTTACCTCAGCGCTTGAGAAAAATAAAATCGATCTTGTTCCTAAAACTGTAATCAGTATGGGCGGCGGCAAGGAAGCCGGAAGTATGTATAATGCGTTTGAGCTGCTCATGGGATTGATCGTAAATGAGAAATTGAATCTGGATTTTGGCGAAGGTGATGAAAAAGCTGAAAACCAGCAAATAAAAGGTATTAAGGAGGCTTTGCTCAAATCCATAGCTACAGAAGTCAAACCGGCAGCACCCGATACAAAGACAATGGATGAAGCAAGTCCGACAAAAGAATAATGTAGGCCTTTGAAAATACCCCGGCTGGTATATACAGTCCGGGGTATTTTTCTGTAAAACCCGGTTTCATGTTAAATTTTAACAGATGTATACCGGCGAAATATCAAGCAAATTCGTGAATTTAAGAGATATTGTGGTACTATTTCGTTATAATTATAGAAATGTTTGATTTTTTGTCATTTTTCTTGATTATTTAAACTGTTTTATGTATAATCTACCTTGTTATTAATAAAATAACTAAAGAAAATTAGAGATGGAAAAAGATAGGGGGGTTATTATGGGAAAAGCATTAATTATTGGTGCTGGAGGTGTTGCCAGCGTAGTAATTCATAAATGTTGCCAGAATCCCGATGTTTTTGAGGAAATATGCATAGCAAGCAGGACGTTGGAGAAATGCGAAGCTATAAAAAATAAATTGACAGGCAGCCGTACGAAAATTCATACAGCCCGGGTAGATGCCGATAATAAGGATGAGGTTATTGACCTTATAGGCAGTTTCAAGCCCGATATTGTAATAAATGTGGCTCTCCCTTATCAGGACCTGTCTATTATGGATGCATGCCTGGCAACAGGTGTTCATTATGTCGATACGGCTAATTATGAACCACCGGATGTACCTAAATTCGAGTATAAATGGCAGTGGGTTTACAGGGAGAAATTTGCAAAGGCAGGAATAACCGCACTGCTTGGTAGTGGATTTGACCCGGGAGTTACAGGTGTTTTCAGTGCATATGCCCTGAAACATTATTTTGACGAGATAAATTATATCGATATAGTAGATGCTAATGCCGGGGACCACGGGTATCCTTTTGCAACAAATTTCAATCCCGAAATAAACATCCGTGAAATTACAGCTAACGGACGTTACTTTGAAAACGGACAGTGGGTGGAAACAAGTCCTCTCGAACTGAAGAGAGTATATGATCTGCCTGAAATAGGCCCGAAAAGTGTTTATCTTTTATACCATGAAGAACTTGAGTCTTTGGCGGTTAATATCAAGGGTGTTAAACGCATCAGATTCTGGATGACTTTTTCCGATAACTACCTTAATCACTTGCGTGTACTTCAGAATGTCGGAATGACATCCATTGAACCTATAATGTTTGAAGGCAGGGAGATAATACCTCTCCAGTTTTTAAAGGCTGTACTGCCTGATCCGGCCAGCCTGGGTCCAAGAACAAAGGGAAAGACAAATATCGGTTGTATTTTCCAGGGAATAAAGGATGGAAAACCGGCCAAATATTATGTATATAATGTTTGTGACCACCAGGAATGCTACAGGGAAGTTGGATCACAGGCCATATCCTATACTACGGGGGTACCGGCTATGATCGGAGCTATGCTCATTTTAAAAGGCATCTGGAAGAAGCCGGGAGTATTCAATATTGAGGAATTTGATCCCGATCCATTCATGGAGGCTTTGAACAAGTGCGGATTGCCCTGGCAGGAGGAATTTTCTCCGGTGCTCTTAGATTAATCATGAGGTGTAATCAATGGATATTGATATAAATAAACTGCCATCGCCATGCTATGTTGTGGATGAGAGGCTGCTTGTTAAAAATCTTGAAATACTGCATTCAGTACAGCAACGTACCGGATGCAGTATTTTGCTTGCACTTAAAGGCTTTTCCATGTTTTCGGTTTTCCCTCTGGTGGGAAAATATCTGAAAGGAATAACTGCAAGCTCGCTTTTTGAGGCAAGGTTGGGTTATGAAGAGATGGGCAGGGAAGTTCATATTTTTTCACCCGCCTATTTGGAGGATGAATTTGACGACATAATGAAATACTGCGATCATATAGTATTTAATTCATTTTCCCAGTGGGAAAAATTCAAAAAAAGAATTAAGAATAATAATAAAGGAATAGAATGCGGGATAAGGATAAATCCGGAGTACTCTGAAATTGAAACCCCTATATACAATCCCTGCTATACTGCTTCGAGGCTTGGTGTTACTCTGTCAAACTTCAAACCCGACCAGCTTGATGGTATTGACGGCTTGCATTTTCACACCATGTGCGAGCAGAATTCGGATACTCTTGAACGTACGGTAAAAGTAGTAGACCAGAAATTCGGAAGTGTAATTAAAAATATGAAATGGCTCAACATGGGCGGAGGACATCATATAACCAGACCCGACTATAACATAGAAACTCTGGTACGCTCAATATTATTTTTCAAGGAAAAATACGGTGTCGATATCTATCTCGAGCCGGGAGAGGCTGTCGCCCTGAACACCGGATATCTGGTAGCCACCGTTCTGGATATAGTTGAAAACGGCATGAAAATTGCCATACTGGATACTTCTGCAGCATGCCACATGCCTGATGTAATCGAAATGCCCTACAGGCCCAATGTTATAAATGCAGGAAAACCCGACGAATATTCGTACACCTACAGGCTTGGAGGTGTTACCTGCCTTGCCGGGGATATAATAGGCGATTACTCATTCAAAACGCCGCTGAAGCCGGGGGACAAACTGGTATTCTGTGATATGGCGCATTATACCATGGTCAAGAACAATACATTCAATGGGATTAATCTTCCCTCAATAGCACTGTATAACGAATCGGAAGGTATAAAACTAATCAGGAAATTTGATTATGAGGATTTTAAGGCCCGGCTGTCATGAAAATAAACAAAAAAAGCATCTGTATGATTTTACAGATGCTTTTTATTTACCACCAGGTTAAATGAATCCTGTCCTTAACATTTATCTGAATTTGCTTAATTTTGTTTGGCTCATCCTTAGGATAGCCAAGTGCCAGATAACATGGGACTTCATAATTCGAGGGTATATTCAGGACTGCTTTAATATGAGGCTGTTCAGTCTCAAATGGAATTCTCGTTACTCCGAAAATTCCCTCAGCGGCAGCTGCCAGCAGAATATTTTCTATGCATAACCATATTGAAGCAAAGCCATTCAGAGAAGAAAGAGAACTTGGCGAGAGCAAAGGGTAATCCTGACGGAAGCATGGTATAATCAGACACCCAGCGGTTAAAAGCATATTATACTGCTTGGGAATTCCATCGTAATACATTTCCCTCTGGCATTGATCATTTGCCTTCCATGAGTCAAGTATCTCGGTAATTTGCTCCCTTGTAAAGTTTTTGTTGACTTTATCTATCAGCTTGAGTCTGGTAGGCATATCATTTACAATTATAAATTCCCAGCTTCTCATATGGTCGTTTGATGGGGCCTTAAGACCTGCATCAAGAATCCTATGTATTATTTCGGTATCAATCAGTTTTTCGGTAAAATCCCTGACAGTCCTTCTTTTGTTAATGGTTTCATAAATATTCATATTTGCACCTCATTTTATAATTCAAAATCAATATTTTTAAGGTTATGATAATAGTTGCCTTTACAAGCTGTAAATCTAAGGACGCAGTAATCCGGATCTGCAATGCCTTTTGGGTAATATATGTCAAAGCCTTCACGCCATAGTCTTTTTTTTGATTCAAGATCTTCAAGAATATCAATTTTTCCCAAAAGCAAAAGACCTTTGTATTCTACAGGATCTACAAAATACAGGCACGCCTTTGGATTGCTACGAAAATGTGAGACCCTCTTAGAGGAAGTGTTGGTACTTAACCATACTTCTTTAAGTCCGTTGGTCTCCATTTTAAACATGGACTTGACATACGGATAGTCCTGGTTGCCAATTGATCCCACCATCACATTGCTGCAGCTTTCAGCAAGCTTTTTGGCAAGTGACATGATTTCTTCAGCTTTTGTCATATATATGGATCCTCCCTTTAAAATTCAAAATCATTAAGATTATTAAGGATTCGCTTGAGATATCCTTCTATCTGATCTGTTTCCTGTTCTGAAAAACCATTGTAAAACAGTTGAAGCATTTCCATGGATACTTGCTGGTAGGATGCTTTCATTTCTCGGTTTTCATCGGTAAGTTCTATCAGAATCTTACGCCTGTCCTCCTGAGGATATATACGTGTAACATGCCCCGATTCCTCAAGTCTGTCCAGCATACGTGTCAGAGTGGATTTGCCTAGTGCTGTTTTTTTTGACAGCTGCTGTAGTGAAATATGGTCCTCTTGCCAAAGTGCAAATAATATTCTACCCTGCGCAGGATTAATTTCATTAATGCCATGGCTCTTAAGTTTTTTAGCAAAAATTCTGCCTGAAAGCTGATGTATTTTTGAAAACAAATAGCCGCCCTGCTTCAATTCCTCCATATAAATCAACCTTTCTCAAGAATAGGATATGCTTATAACAAGAAATACTGTTGTATATAGAATAATTGTATATACAACAATTGTCAATACTGTTTAATGCACAGGATTGTTTTATTTATAAATATCCAGATTGTGTCAATTCTTTGCATTTCCAGTAATAGAATGATAAATGGAGGTGTAACTATGAAAAAACTTTGTTTGTTTCTTATTGCAATTCTTACCTTGATGCTTGTTTTCACTGGATGCGGCGGTTCCAATCCAAATCAGCCCGGCAATGTCAAAGTAAATGTTGGAGATGCCGGTAAAGTCAGTGTAAATAACGACGGAAAAATAAAAATGGAGACCAGTCTGGGAAACTCTGAAATTTCAGTTGATACAGGGAAAGGAGTATCTCTGCCTGAAGGGTATTCTGAAAAAATACTGCCTGTATACAAGGATTCTAAAATTATTGCCACTAATAAAACTAAAAGTGATGGAAAGGACATATATTCTATTTCCTGCGTTTCAAATACCGATGCAAAGCAGGTATATGAATATTACAAGGATACTTTGAAAAATATGCAGAGCGCATTTGATTCATCTTCCGAGGGATCGTATATGTTAAGCGGTTTAATAGACAATAACTCCGTTATGGTGATTATTTCATCAGATGCAGGTGTATATGGCTATAAAACACTTTTAAACCTTACGCTTCAAATAGGTCAATAATTACACGGTTTAAGAATTTCAAATTTTATGGGTATAAAGGCAATTGTCAAGTGATCAGGACATTTGCCTTTTCCTTTACCAAGGGGTTGAAACACTGTATAGATATGCTCCAAAACGCTTTAACTTCAGGTCGTATTGGTATGCCCAGTTAATGGAACTTATTTTTTTTGCTTTTTTGCTTGACATTTTGCCTTGCCCCGGATAAAATATACTTTGTCGGTTGACCGAGTACCTTTAAAGATGCTTCTTCACACCGGCATTTTTAATCGAAAGTAAAACGTGGCCCGTTGGTCAAGCGGCCTAAGACACCGCCCTTTCACGGCGGCTACAGGGGTTCGAATCCCCTACGGGTCACCACAATACAATTAACAGATTATAGTTGATAGATTATAGTTAAAAGATATTAGTAACTATTATCTATAATCTACAAACTTTAATCTAATATATGGCCCGGTAGTTCAGTTGGTTAGAATGCCAGCCTGTCACGCTGGAGGTCGAGGGTCCGAGCCCCTTCCGGGTCGCCAAGAAAAAAACTCTTAATGAAAATTAAGAGTTTTTTTATATGTACGGGTAAAGGAGGCTCAAACCCTTTATAATTTACACAAAAATTTCCTCCCAAAAAGGTATTTACATTAAGTTTGTTTTGTGGTAACATGATTCATGCGTCACGGAAAACCGATTTAAAAGTCGGTGATTGAAAATCAAATACGCTGGTGTAGCTCAGCAGGTAGAGCAGCTGACTTGTAATCAGCAGGTCGGGGGTTCGATTCCGTCCACCAGCTCCATATGGAGGGGTTC
>JAUZPR010000132.1 GCA_030705825.1 Bacillota bacterium
TGAAGCGTTCGATCTTTCAAATGAACGGCTGAAGCGTAATAATGAGGTGGGATAGTTGAATTGTTCAACTTTCCCACTCTGAATCAGGCAGCCGTTCTAAGAGGAATAAACATCAAGTAAATTTGAAATATCGTTGAAGCGTTCGATATTTCAAATGAACGGCTGAAGCGTAATAATGAGGTGGGATAGTTGAATTGTTCAACTTTCCCACTTTGAATCAAACATCCGTTTGCAGAGGGCTGCCGCAGGCATAAAAAGGACCCGATTAATTTCATAACGGATCCCAGCCTGTTCTGCCGGCATCTACTGGTGTACCGGCAAAAACAAATTTTACCGTATAGTATCAGCTCTCTTCAAAAAGATTTGTCGAGAGATATCTTTCTCCGGTATCCGGAAGCAGCGCGACAATCACCTTACCCTTGTTTTCCTTTCTTTTTGCTATTTGCGTAGCAGCAAAAGCAGCTGCTCCCGATGAAATACCTACGAGAAGACCTTCTATTCTAGCCAGTTTCCGAGATGTTTCAAAGGCTTCCTCATTTTTAACCTGATATATTTCATCAACTACTTCCCTGTTAAATATGTCTGGAACAAAGCCTGCACCTATACCTTGAATCTTATGAGGGCCTTTTGTTCCCCCCGACAGAACGGGAGAATCAAATGGCTCGACTGCAATAATTTTTACGTCAGGTTTCCTTGCTTTCAAAATTTCTCCTACACCGGTAATGGTACCACCTGTGCCAACACCGCCAATGAATATATCTACTTTGCCACCGGTATCTCTCCAAATCTCTTCGGCCGTTGTTTTCCTATGTATCTCCGGATTTGCAGGGTTTTCAAACTGCTGGGGTACAAAGGCATTAGGTGTCTGTGAAGCAATTTCCTTTGCTTTCTTTATTGCGCCGGGCATACCTTCACTACCTGGAGTGAGAACCAATTGGGCTCCAAGTGCCTTTAGAAGGTTTCTTCTCTCTATACTGAACGATTCGGGCAATGTGATTATAAGTTTGTATCCTTTTGCAGCAGCTACAAATGCAAGGGCTATACCCGTATTTCCACTAGTAGGCTCAACAATTACGGTATCCCTGGTTATAAGTCCCTTATCCTCTGCATCCTTTATCATCGCGTACCCTATTCTGTCTTTTACACTGCCGGCTGGATTGAACGATTCAAGTTTTGCAATAATAGTTGCGTCCAAATTGTTGTCCTTGTTGTATTTGGTCAGCTCCAACAAGGGTGTATTGCCTATAAGCTCGGTTAAATTTTTGGCTATCCCTGCCATAGTACCACCTCCCATAAAATATTATTAATTCACCAATCCGATTAAAAAGTTTACACTCAATTTTATTTATTTTAGTCGTTTTTAATATTTAAGCCTAATTTGTTTTCCATTTAACACACTTTTTTTCAACTAACGTTATAAGTACATTTAAAACAGTAATAACTATTCCTATGAAAATTATCCCTGCCGCTACACGGGTGTAATCTGCATAATCTGAAAATTTTTTGATAAAAAAACCAAGTCCCGATTGGGCACCTATCATTTCTGCCATTACAAGCACCATGAAAGTTGCTGAAAACATAACTCTGAACCCTGAAATAATACCGGGGATCTGATAAGGAAGTATCACCTTGAGAAGCATGGCGGGCGTACCGACTCCCATAGCCTTTGCTGAATCTATTATTCTCCTGTCCATGGAGCCTACAAGATTTATCATTGTCATAAAGGTAGGCCAGAAAAGGCCAAATGCAACAACTGCAATGGATGCGCTTCCGAATGTAGGAAGAATCGCAATGAGATATGGTGTATATATTGTTGGCGGTATAGGACAGAGAACTTTTGCAATAGGATAGAAATCCTTTCTCAACCGGTCGTTCCAGCCTACGAATAATCCCAGCAAATTTCCAAGTATCAAAGCTATGGAGAAGCCCACAAATAAAAGGTATAACGAGCTGAATAATCCGGTCCACATGAGCTTATAGTCATTAATAAACACCTGGAAGACGCTCTCCGGGGTTGGAAACAATGCCTGTGTCAGCAGGTTGAGAACCCTTGTTGAGAGTTCCCATATTATCAGGAGTATAAATATTCCATAGGTTATGTCCTTAATGTGCTGTCGTGTACCATTTCTGGAATTCAGCCATATAAATACCAGCCAAATGGCGGATGAAACGGCAACAAATACAAATGGGCTTTCAGATTCTCTTTTGCCAGGGATAAAAACCAGTACCATCAATGCAGCAAACAGTAAGGTAGTAAAGGAAAACAGACTTTTTATCAAGTTGAATCCAGTACGGTTAACGCTCATATAACCACCTCCTCTCCTCCGATTCGGTTTCCGATATCCTCGTAAAACAGATTCATCAGTCTGTTCCGCACTTCCATATATTCAGGTGTTCTTAATACCTGATCCCTTGCAATATTCTTTGTAAAGCCGACCTTTATCTGTTCCTTGATTTTCTTGGGTTCCATAAACACTATGCGGTCTGCAAGAAAAATAGCTTCATCAATATCGTGCGTAACAAAAACTACAGCTTTTCTGTCTTCACATTTCTTGCAAAGATTTACGGTAAGATCCTGCAAAGCAAGACGATTTTTAGGATCAACTGCTCCAAACGGTTCATCCATAAGCAGTATTTCGGTGTCCATAGCCAAGGTTCTGGCTATCGCTATACGCTGCTGCATACCGCCGGACAATTGGTAGGGGTATTTATCCGCATACTCCTCCAGTCCTACCTTTTCCAAAAACTCGGCAGCTCTTTCATCAATCTGTTTTTTGTCTTTGAATAAGTTAGCCTGTTTTATGCCAAAGGAAACATTCTTTTTCGCCGTAAGCCAGAGGAACAGGGAATAATGCTGAAACACCATGCCACGGTTGGTTCCCGCTCCGGTTACAGTCTTTCCGTCAATATATATTTCTCCTTCAGTAGGAAAATTCAAACCTGCCACCAGTGAAATAAGTGTACTTTTACCACATCCTGAAGGGCCAATAATACATACAAATTCACCCTCCTCAATTTTCAAGCTGACTTTGTCAAGTGCCAGGAATTCCTTTTCGGAATCTTTAAACAGTAAAGATACATTGTTAATTTCAACCTTATACAACCCGTCCCCCTCCTTTCCCAATATTAATTGTCATTCTCATCAGAGAAAGCCTTTAAACCTAAATAATCCTGATCATTTGGATACTTTTTAAGAATTTGATTAAGTGCATCTTTGAAAATGCTTGTATCTATATTGTCTTCGACCTTTGCCTGCTTGTTTTTAACTACGCCCTCCTGGACAAGGTACTGGTAGAACTGTTCTACCTTTTTCTTTGCTGGAGAAGGATTGTATTTTGAAGCATAATCGCCATAAAGTCCTGTTTCTACATATTCCCTGTTCTGTCCGGTTAATTTCATCATGACACTGATAGCTTTCTCGTGATCACTTTGAATAACCTTATATGCCCGGATAAGGGCTCTTTGATATGCAACAAATGCATCTCTTTTATTTTTGATGGACTCGGTATTTGCAGTCTGGCGGCAGCAGGGATAACCGGGATCAAGATCTGCAACCTTTAAAATAACTGAAAGTCCCATCTTTTTGGCAATTGAAACGCTGTCCGAAGTAATATAACCGACATCTGCCGTACCCTTGGATACAGCCTGTATTATGGCAGTATCCTCAGAAAGGTCAATTACCTTAACATCCTTTTCAGGTACTATTCCCAGCTTGCGAAGATGATCTCTTACCACAAAATCACCGGTAAAGGATCTTCCCGTAGCCCAGTTTTTGCCCTTCCAGTTATTCCAATCACTAAATTCCTTAGCTCTTTCAGGTTTGGTTATTATTGCTCCGCCTTCCATTGCGGAACCACCAAAAATAACAAGGTTGGAGCCCTCCGAAATAAACTGCAGCTGACCTGTTATACCTACCGGTACAATATCCACCTTACCAAGCTTGGCGGCGGTAATTGCGTCAGCAGCGGTTTGCAATGTCACACATTCGACATTTACTCCCTCTTCCTTAAAGTAACCGAGTGTATAAGCTATACTTGTAAGTGAAGCCTTTATAGTAGCCGGAAACCATGCCACCTTTAAGGTTCCTACATTTTTAACCGGAGCCGGATCATCACAGCAGCTCTTTGAACCGGTAGATGAGGTATTGGCAGCAGTTTTGGAACCGCATGCCGCTAAACTCGTAACCAGTAAAATTAATATAGTCATATAGGAAATCCACTTTATATATTTCTTCATAACAATTCCTTTCCGCCTTTTTCAGGCACTTTTTATTCAATATCCGTGTTCTTGTCAACGATATAATAATATGGGTCCTTCTCATACCAATCCTCTTTAAATGGTAAATGAACATTTTCACCCAGATTTCTGGCATAATTGGAGTTTGATAAGGTCCTTGCCAGCCTTCTGGATAAATCATAAGCCCCCTTGTAACCGAAAATGGGAAATCTTTGTGCAAATAATGTTATTGACGGTATTCCCGCCTTGGTAACCCAAACTCCAATACCGGGATGAGAAACCGCCATGTCGGGTTTCAATTTTCTTAGTACATTTAAAAGCTCAGAAGGCTGGGTGGAAATACTGTTGGAAACATCGCCTATTGTTTCTTCAATCTCATCGAACAGCTTGTTACCGAAGGAATCGTAATTGAAATTCCTGAATCCAACTACCTCCATACCTATCTCTTTTGCCAGAAGTCCTGTAGTTCCTATCCTCAAATATCCTCCGCTAATGAGGACCTTTTTGCCTTTAACCTTTTCCTTTATAGGAACCAAAGCCTTCTCCAGCTTTTCCTTTTCCCTTGCAATTAGTTTTTCAGCTTCTTTTTCCAAGCCGAAAAACTCTGCTATTTCCATAATAAATTTACCCGTTGACCCTATACCGATTGGTATGTTTGGCAGTATATAAGGCATGTTGAATTTCTGTTTGAGGAATTCAAGGAAATAGAGGTCATGCACATGGCAAAAGCTTACGTTTAATGCAGCCTGAGTTATCATTCTCCACTGATCAGGCTCCTTGAACTCGACAAATATCTGTACATTTAATCCTATAGCTTCTAAAAGCCTCCTAATTTCCGCCTCATCAGCCGGGCCAATCGACCATGCATTATAAAGATTTACAGTTCTGCTCTTTTTGTACTCATACTGCTGTACCTTCTGTTCGTAGTCCTTATCATCCTTGTTGAAAGGATAATAATCCACATAAGGTATTGGTTCAAAGTTAAACTTCTGCAGTATGCCATGGTAGACCACATCATAAGCCGATGAAAAAACCTTGGCCTTGAAACCGGGGCAGTGCAGAGGGACAAGAGTTGCAGTCACATCACTCTGAAGCTGCTTTATGACATCATCTATATCATCACCTATGATAGCCGGTGTACAGGATAAAAGAACAAATATCGCTGTCGGTCTGAATCTTCTGTCTGCATCCAGAATAGTTTCCTTCAGCTTTGTCTCGCCTCCAGATATTACATCAGCCTCATTAAGATTTGTACTGAACCATCTGGCGCCCTCCATTTTTACCCCCCTGGAAGCACCATAGGCCTTTATGCTGAAGTCTATAATGTGGCTTTGTGATCCGCAGCCAACAGGTCCATGCATTATAACTACCGAATCTTTTACCGAAAAAGAAATCAGTGTGGACACCATCATCTGGCAGAAGGTAGCCTGTGTAAAATTTCTATCACAGTTATTAAGGCATCCTTTCTCAGCACACCTGGTCAGGCGGCTTGTGCACCCTCCATAGGCAAACCCGGTACGTCGGCTGACTTCTCTGCTTTGGGGATTCTTCGAATCAAAATTAACATCAAATATCACTAAAATCACCTCCCTGAAATTTGTCCCGTGATCAAATCTTCCAATAGATTCAAACCGCCTTTGAAGCCTGCATATCCCTTAGCCAGGATAATCCTGTTAATGACAGGAAAGCTTATGGAAAGTAAACCTCCGTTCAAAACCTCGGCCAGTTTCCTGTCTATAGTGCTTCCCAGAACAAATGCAGGTGAAAAAGTTTCATAATATGCATCCGATTTAAATTGAGGATTATTTTGTTCTATATACTGCTGTATCCTGTAAGTATCAGTTTCAAAAACAAGTTCCGGCCTTATTGAAAATTCAATATCGTCAAAGACCTGCCTTATTGCATTTTTCTGCTCCTCGGTCAACTCATCGGTTATGAAAATATAACCTGTTATCCAGCCTATTTCATTATCGAGATATTTGGCATAAGGCAGTGCCTCGGTTGCATTGGCTATTACAACGGCATAATTCTGGAAATCGGTATCAGCTATGAGGTCGGTAGCCCTGTCGATATATTTGAAATAGCTGTCGGTCTCCTGATACAATGCTTTGGAAACCTTTTCCCTGTCAAGCCCTAGTTTTTCTGCCACCTGCCATACAAAACCAACCGTAGCCAGGTTTCCAATCGGAAGATCTGTGATAAGATAATCTATTCCATGGGTATCTTTGACGGCAATAGCCGCCTCCGGCCCGTAAACCCTTGAAAGCACAATATTTAATGAGGCTTCTCCTGCTCTGAGTATGTTCTGTTGTGTCTGATCGTGGGTAAAAAAGGTATTTGCCTCAACACCAACCAGCTCAAGTATCCTTTTCAGTTCTTCAAGGTCACCTCTGAAATATGGATCATATCCCGGTACCAGCCCGAATATATTTACAAGATTATTCTGTTTTGTGTTTTTTTGAGGAATATACTGAGCGAAAAGCTCTTGTATCAGTTTTGTGTATCCATAATATGAATTGCCCTTAAAGCCTCCGGTATCAATAAATAGGATGGGCTTATCCTTTTGGCCCACTTCGTTAAGGATTCCCTTAATATCATCTCCGATGATGTCGGTCATACATGTGGTTGTTACTACGTACAGATCACCATCCATTACTTCAAAAGTACTGTTGATCTCTCTTATCAGCTTTTCGCCGCCTCCGAAGATAATATCCGATTCACCGATATTAGAGCTGGGAACACCTGAATTTCCGCAATAACCTGCCCCAAGGTATCCACCTAGTGAATAAGCTGCTGAGAGGTTGCCGCCGCAGCCCTGGGCTCCATGAATAATGGGAATGGTTCTGGGTAAGGCGCTCAAGGTTGCCAGCACGCCGCCCAGCATGCACGAAAATCTTGGTC
Organism: Bacillota bacterium; assembly: GCA_030705825.1. Classification (GTDB taxonomy): domain Bacteria; phylum Bacillota; class Clostridia; order Acetivibrionales; family JANLFN01; genus JAUZPR01. Next base: position 7,138 of record JAUZPR010000132.1, read on the forward strand.
TTTCTATATATGCCATAATTTCTCCCCCTTTATGTCTGTCTTCTTGCTAAATCACGTCCAAGGAAAATAACTGGGTTGATAAGTAACGTTCTCCTGTATCAGGCAATAGAACAAGTACATTCTTCCCTGAACTTTCCTTTCTTCTGGCAACCTGAGTTGCAGCAAACAAAGCGGCACCCGAAGAAATACCCACCAGCAGTCCTTCTTTTCGTGCAACCTCCCGTGATGTTTCAAATGCTTCCTTGTTTCTTACCCGGAATATTTCGTTTACAAATTCCCTTTTAAAGACATTTGGAACAAAACCCGGGCCTATACCCTGAATAGCATGAGGTCCGGGAACTTCTCCCGAAATTACCGAAGAATCGTAGGGCTCAACTGCTATGATTTTTATATCAGGATTATTTTTTTTGAGTATCTCGCCGACTCCTGTTATGGTTCCTCCGGTGCCCACACCCGCAATAAAATAATCAACCTTTCCATCGGTGTCCTGGATAATTTCCTTTGCTGTTGTTTCCCTGTGAATTCTTGGATTTGCAGGGTTATCAAACTGCTGAGGAATAAACGAGTTTTCAATTTGAGCGTTCAATTCCTCCGCTTTTCTTATTGCCCCCTTCATACCTTGCGCACCTGGAGTCAATACCAGTTCAGCTCCAAGAGCCTGAAGCAGTCTTCTTCTCTCAATACTCATGGTGTCCGGCATTGTAAGAATTATCCTGTAACCTCTGGCTGCCGCCACAAAAGCCAGACCAATACCTGTATTTCCGCTGGTAGGCTCAATGATGGTAGTATCTTCATTAATAAGTCCTTTTTCTTCAGCATCGGATATCATTGCAAAAGCAATCCTGTCTTTTACACTGCCCAAAGGATTAAAGTATTCCAACTTGGCAATCAAGGTGCCTGAAAGGTTTTTATCCTTGGAATATTTATTTAATTTCAACAGGGGAGTACCCCCTATTAATTCCGTAAGGCTGTTTGCTATTTTAGCCATAATGACAACTCCTTTTATTTAGATGGATGCTCCAATTGAGACTTTACCCTGCTCTGCAGCCAACAAATAATCCCCCCACTTAGCAGCCCACTCTCTCAATTGAGTTATCTCCATAGGAGACGGACTGTTTGATTTTTCATGAGAAGCTATCTTTGCAGCAAGAGACCTGTAAATACCTGCCTGTACCGATTCAGGAGCAGCCTCGATAGTGGTTTTCCCCTGCAGCTCACTTTGAGTTACCGTAACTGAACGCGGTACATACTCAATGATCTGTGTATGTGTTTTTGCCGCGAAGTCATCGATTATCTCCCTTGAATAAGGGGTCCCCATTGAGTTTGCAATAACACCTCCCAGAAGTGCTCCCCCCGAGCTTGAATATTTGCTTATTCCTTTAAACAGGTTATTTGAAGCATAAATGGACATGAAGTCGGCAGAGGAAACCGTAAATACATGTTCTGCAATTCCTTCACGAATGGGAACAGCAAATCCGCCGCATACGACATCACCAAGGACATCATAAATTACTATGTCAATATCAAGCTCCTCAAAGACTCTCTGCTGCTTGAACAATTCAACAGCGGTGATTATTCCTCTTCCGGCGCATCCTACACCAGGGGCTGGGCCGCCGGCTTCCACACAGTAAATCCCGTTGAAGCCCTTAAAAATTACATCCTGTGCTTTAATTACAGTCTTTTCTCTTAATGAATCAAGTACTGTAGGTATATATTTGCCATCTCTCAGAGTATTGGTAGAATCGCTTTTTGGGTCACAGCCGAACTGCATTACCTTCAGCCCCATTTTCGACAACGCAGCACTTAAATTTGATGTGGTTGTCGATTTTCCGATTCCCCCTTTTCCATAAATTGCAACCTGTTTGATTTTTTTAGCCACTTTAATGTCCCCTTTTTAATATTGTTTTTGTTTGGTAAACTTTTTTGAATTAATGCAAATTCCTTTTGCACATCCTATATGTACCTTTTTAAGTTTTTTATTCATTTTTGCCGCTCCCCTCGCACAAATGAAAATATGCCTGCAGCAGTCTGGTATAAAAAAAGGAGGTTCCGGAATGCATAGGCAATGCATCCAGGAACCTCCAGCTTTCTAGTCAGTCCACAATATATATATTATTTTTAATTCACAGTATTCTAATATGTTTACTAAGAATTAATTTTATAATTAATTTACAACTATTTATCTTTGTTGTCAACTATTTTATCAAAAATAAAATTTTGGAATTGATTAATGGCATAAAAAAAGACGAGTAAATGATATGATCCCCAATATATCTACTATTTCAACAAGGTTAGGGTTCTATCAATTTCCGTCTTTTTATGATTCAGAACTAAAAATGATTACATTTCAGAGGAGATTCCCAGCGTTTTGGCTGTAACTCCCTTTACAGAATTGAGCTCAGCTTCCAATTCGTTAACTACTTCTCCATCGTCACCCATATGCAGAAGTATCAACCCCTCGTCGCTGCAAACTCCATCTGTTTCATGCAGTCCCAATCTCATTTTAATTGCGCATCCGTATTTTGTAAGTATCTCCTGTACA
>JAUZPR010000133.1 GCA_030705825.1 Bacillota bacterium
CTGTAGCTGCTCCGTTTTGAACCGATACTTTGCTTACCGCCTTACTGTATTCAATAGTACCTCCCAAGTTTTTAAAGTACTCTGCCATACGGTTTGCCATACCGAGAGAACCGCCTTCAGGGTAACCACCATCACCTGAAGCAAGTGTTGCAATTGTAAAGATCATTCCTGAGGAACAGTAGTCGGGAATTATTATATTTTCGAGTAAAAGCCTTATAAGCGGGCTTTTAAACCGGCTGACAAATTCCTTAGCGGTTTGCTTTGTATAAAAGGACATCCGAAGCAGAGCGGGCAGTATACTTAAAAGCCCCTTGAAGGACATTGAAGATTTATTCTTAACCTTGACACCCCTGATATCCATGACAGGCATGCTCAATTTGGAGAATTTTCTTATATCCCTGCAAAATCTGTTGATTTCTTTTTCATCTTGGGGTGAAAGCTCTAAAAAGTGCTGACGCAGCTTTTCTATGTCCCGATACAGATATGCTGTCCTTCCATTGTAATCAAAAGCTAAAAATGGGTCACGGTTGTATACCGGCACATCATCCCTTATAGCATTAACTTCACGCCAAACCCTATACAAAGGGTTTTTAGGCGATGAACCTGTCAGCCAGTGCATCCCGCCCTCGAATAAATAGCCTTTTCTCCTCCAGCTTGTTGATGCACCGCCGGGGATGGTATGGCTTTCATAAATTGTTACATCAAATCCGCTCCGAATGGCGTAGATGCCTGCTGTGAGCCCGGCAATTCCCGCACCGACAATAATTATTTTTTTCATAATTATTTCCTCCTGATAATATCAACAATCCAATCACTTTTGGGATATGGATAGCCGGGATTCATTGCCATTTGCTCAGCTATCCCCTGAATAGCGCACCAGTAAGCTATGGCAAGTGCAAATGGATCGCCCTCCCTGATTACCCCGTTTGCCTGTCCTTTTTCAATCAGCTTAGCCGAAGGAGTATATATATCAAATGTGCTTAACATGTCTTTCACACTTTGTGGTGCAGCCTGGTTATAATGCGCCTGACTCATCAGAATGAACATTTTGGCTGTTGAAGGTTCGGTCCGTAAAATTTGGAGAATCTTTTCTGCGGTATCCTCGAAAAATGCCAGCGGTTCCTTACCAATATCTGTCATCATGCCCATAGGCCCTGATATTCCATATCTTATCAATTCTTCATAAAGCACTTCCTTTGATTTAAAATAGTGAAACAGAAGCCCCGCACTCATACCTACATATTCTGCAATATCACTGATTTTGGTGGCACTGTATCCTTTACGTATAATCAGATTAAGACCGGCCTCGAGTATTTCCATGCGCCGCTTTTCCTTTTGTTCTTTACGAATACCCAATTCGTTGAACCCCCGTTCATTGAATTTATATTCAATATACTATGCCTGAATTTATAAATTGTCAATAAAAATCACCAGAAATACAATTCAGATTTAAGTGACATAATCTATCCTTATTTTGCACAATATGATAAAATTATTTATCACATTCAATTATCTTTTAAATTCTAGTTGGAAACTACAGACGGATAAGAAGGTTTTATAAAGCATGGTTGTGAGAATAGACTATCAAAGTATTTATATACTAATACTATATATTTCAGCTGCAATATGTTTAATTACGTCTATTTTTAGTTTCAGGCGCAAGCCGGCTTTTGGTGCATTGCCTTTAGGAATTCTCCTAGCCTCTATTGCTACGGCGTCTTTTTTTCAGGCTTTTGTCTTCTCTATACATGGGCTTCAAGGGAAATTATTTGCTGCAAACCTTCGATATATCGGTATTGAAATGATCCCCGTTTCTTTTCTCGCCCTTACATATGAACATACTAAAAGGCAGTCATTTTTTAAGACTAAAAAGCTTCTGCCCATGCTAGTAGTTTCTTTTATGTTTTTTCTTCTATTGATTACAAACCAATATCACTTTTTGTTCTATAGATCGGTGAGTATTCATGGAAATATTTTAATTTTGGAAAACGGCATGGGTTTCTGGCTGAATATTATATACATCTATTCCTGTACAGCTGCCGGTATTATATATCTGTTTAAAGATTTATCAAACTCCACCATATCTGCTAAGAGACAGACATTTGTTCTTATACTTTCAACGCTGATTCCTTTTGCTTTGAGCATGATCTTTAATTTAAATATCATTCATGCAGGTAATATCGATATAACTCCTCTTGCCTTTAGTTTAACAGGACTTTTTGGATTTTTGGGTCTTTTCAAGTTCAGACTTTTTGATGTTATACCCATTGCAAAAGGAGAGCTTTTTGAGAATCTACAGGATTCTGTAATCATTCTTGATAATAACAACAGTATTCTTGCAATAAATAAACAGGCCTTGAGTCTTTTTGACAGAATCTTCACCGGCCCCTCTGGTGATTATATTGGAAGGTCTGTATTTGATGTTCATAGCATATTCGAAAATATAACGCTTAAGCTTTCAGTTAATGGTATTCTTAAAGAAAAAGTAAGTATTTGCGTTGACAATGAAATCAAATATTTCTACTTACTAAAAAACCCGATTTATAATAATAACGGTAAATTAAAAGGTTCACTTATTGTTTTAAAAGATATAAGCGAACTTGAAATTGCATTATATGAAGCTCAATCCTCACAAAAAGCTGCTGAAGCAGCCAACCAATCCAAAAGCAGATTTCTTGCCGGTATGAGTCACGAAATCAGGACTCCCATGAATGCAATTATAGGAATTTCAGATATTCTTTATTCTACCAGCATGTCTGTCGAAGAGCAAAAAAAGAATCTAAAAACTCTTATGAACTCAGCTTCGGGGCTTCTTTCCATTCTAAATGATGTTCTCGATTATTCAAAGATTGAAGCTGGAAAACTGGAGCTTGAAAAAACCGTAATTCATTTAAAAGAACTTATAGAAGAAACAGTAGACATCTTTGCTATTCATGCTCAAAATAAAAACATTTCAATAGAAACACAATCAGATAAACAGCTCCCGGAATATGTCTCAGGTGACCCCACAAGACTTAAACAAATTTTGTCCAATCTTATCAGCAATTCACTAAAATTTACAGCTGAAGGACAAATCAATATCAGTGCCGAGGTTTTTGAAATACATGATGAACGCTGTACTGTCAAATTTACAGTTTCCGATACCGGAATCGGAATTCCAAATGAAAAAATAAGTAACCTGTTTGAAAGCTTTAAACAATTGGATAATTCCACTACAAGAAAATATGGTGGGACTGGTCTTGGACTCACAATTGTAAAAAACCTGGTGGAGATGATGGAAGGTAATATTAGAGTAGAAAGTGAAATAGGAGCAGGCAGCAGTTTTATTTTTACTATCCCATTTGATATCGCGCAAGTTCCAAAAGAATCTTTAAAGAAAACCAATTTAAACAGTAGCTTAAGCTTCAATAATAATATAAATATAATTGTTGCTGAAGATAATAAAGTAAATCAGAATATATTAAAAATGTTTCTTGCTAAGAAAAACATGAAGGCGGATTACGCTGACAATGGTAAAATACTATTACAAATGCTTGAAGCAAAGCAGTATGAACTCATACTGATGGATATGCAGATGCCTGAAATAGACGGTCTTGAGGCAACTGCCATGATTCGGGAAAAAGAACAAGTCACCGATAATCATATAATAATCATTGCTCTTACTGCAAACGCAATGAAGGGTGACAGAGAGTTATGTATAAATGCCGGTATGGATGACTATCTTACAAAACCATTACGATATAATGATCTGTCCGAAATGATCAATAAATATTTCAGTTAAGCAGGATGCATGCACTGGGTCGGTTTTTACCGTATTATCCTTGCGTATCCTTCACTCCTTTCTACCATTTAATAATAACAGAATACCAATCTCTATCCATTTTTTCTATGTCTTTAAAATGCAAATTTGATACTGGTGTGTTTTACATTTATTGACATAGTAATCCCAACTATAATTAATAATAAAACTGATAATATTGGTACAAAAATACTTGATTTGTTAATTGTTAATAGGATAATTGATAGAAAAATAAAAAGTAGCATCAAGATTAAGCGAATTAAATTGATTTTTTTATCTGTACCCATTTTAACTGTCCCCATCTTCTTGGCCGATTATTTCTGATATTTTATCTTCCGGTATAAAGGAAGCGCCTAGTTGAACATGCGGGTTGTGTTTCCTGATAAAGTTTAATAAAGCTGTTAAATCCAATACAATGTTTTGGATTGGCAGAGCAAGCAGAGCCTCTTGGTCACTGTCCCTGAAAATAAGGTTATAGCCTACTATATCTAATGTTGAAACGTCCTTAAAGTATGTTGTTTTTGTTATAAAGTTTTTAATTTCAATACGATCATTATACAATCGGATATTACTGAAGCATATATATAGTGCAAGACCAATAATAACAACTGCCATTAACCAAAAAATTACGGCGAAAAAAGTTAGGTTATTTGCGTAAAATGCATAACCTGCCAGTACTAGCAGACCTCCGAACAATGTAAGTATGATATTTAGAATCAGCTTTGAATGGCTCTTTTTATAAAACTTGAACTCTTCCAATTAAATCCCTCTTTCCAGTTAGAAAAGTAAAGATGAAATTAATCTTAATTGAAATTACCTTTATGTATTATTTTACAAAAGTAATTATATAGTACTATATGTTTCCAGTCAAATCATTAAATGTAAAAATCTATTAATAATTCTGGCTTACATAGTCCTAAAGCAGGAACTTCAATGTTATTCTGCAACGAGTACTAAAATCCCAATGCCTTTACTGGTAAAAGATACCCAAAAAGTACGTTCTTTGTCAGAAAGCCTTTATGCATGAAAAACTCCGGATACGTATGTACCCGGAGTTTTGTATGTCAGATTAAATATTCTATTTACGGGTTAATGGTTTGTATTGTACCATCCGCATTATACTTCAGCTCACAGTACTTTACACTTCGCTTGTTATCTATTCCGCCTGACAGGGTGCAGTCGTGGTAGAACAGGTACCATTTGTCCTGGAATTTTACGATGGAATGATGTGTTGTCCATCCAAGCACCGGGGTCAGTATCTTACCCTTGAATACAAAGGGTCCCTTTGGATTGTCGCTGATGGCATATACAATGTAGTGTGTGGTGCCGGTAGAATAGGAAAGGTAATACTTTCCGTTATATTTATGCATCCAGGGGCCTTCGAAATATCTTTTATCTTCATCTCCAGCCAGGATTGGTTTGCCGTTTTCATCAATTATGGATATTTGTTCAGGAGCGCTCTTAAAGGTCAGCATATCGTCATTCAGTTCGGCAACTCTAGGTCCCAGGGCAGGTTCTGATTCAGCAGGCCCTTCAGGATTTGGATTATAGCTGCCTGTTTGCCACTTTTCCAATTGTCCTCCCCAAAGTCCACCAAAATAAACATATGCCCTTTGATCATCATCAACCAGTACAGCCGGATCGATACTGAAGCTGCCGGGAATCGGATCCTTTTCAGCCTTGAAAGGCCCCGCAGGAAATGAACTTGTAGCTACGCCGATTCTGAAGATACCATCTTTGTCCCTTGCCGGAAAATATAAATAATAGGTATTGTTTTTGTAAGCAGCATCAGGAGCCCACAACTGTTTTGATGCCCATGGAATGTCCTTCAGATGCAAAGCTTCCCCGTTGTCGATACAAGTTGAGTTTAAGTCGTCCAGAGACAGGATATGATAATCCTCCATTGCATATTGGTCTCCATTATCATTTGACTGTATATCCAGATCAAGATCATGGGAAGGGTAGATGTAAATTTTACCTTCAAATACGTGTGCAGAAGGATCTGCAGTATAAATGTGAGTTACTAAAGGTTCTTTAGGTGTTACTTTTTTGCTCATACCTTTATCTCCTTCATCCAAAAAGTTAAATTTTAGCACGGATATATACTATTATATCAATACTGGTGGAAAAAATGAAATAAAATTCGACTTTATTCCCAAATAGACCTCTCGGTGCATATTTTTATACCGGATAAAGGTCCGAAACTAAGCATGCGGCAAAAAAGCGGCTTTCAAGTTTTCTTGAATGCCGCTTCTTATTTATATCGATTATCACCATGGTTATTACCTTACTCATCCTTATATTCAATATCTCCGTCATCCTCAGGTAAAATGCAACCTTCTGCAAACTCAGGTGAACAGGCTGCTTCAAATGGAATAACGAATTCCTCATTATTTTTAGCTCCAGATGAAGCGATTTGTTTATTGGGCTTCTTATTTGCCTTCTTTTTATCCATAAACGACACCTCCGAACTTTTTGTGTATGAATTTTATATATTTATACCCCATCCGAATTTTTTTAAACAATAAATACAACCCATGTAGTTTATACGTTTCGCATAGGGTGCAGAATTTTATCAATAATCCCCTCCAAAATAATCAAGCACTTATAAGCTTTTTCAGCTGTATAAGTGCTTTTTATATAATGTGTATTTGGATTCTATCTCTGCCAGACAATCCAATAACAAGGACTAAAACCTTTATTCGGTAACTCCTGCAGGAACACGCGAGGGAAGAGTGCGTGGATACACGAAGGCCCGGCAGAGATTGAACCAAGCTTTTCCAACTATTTAAATAATTCGGATTATTGGTTTCTTCAACCTATGGCTGAAACTGTTTCACAGCTAAATACTCCGCAACTATGCAGTACAAAGGCTGTCAGGGATTTGATTCTACTGCTTAATTCGAATAATTGATCAAGCCCTTTTTCATCGGTTATTATGAATTGAGCCTGTGAACCTATTATTTCATATAAAAGAGCTTCTCCTTTTTTACGTGAGGATATGGGTATGGCATTTTTCCCTTCCCTGTTTAAAGCCAGGAGGCATACCAAAGACTCCTTGCTATCGGGCAGGTAAATTAAACATTCCCTGAAATCAAAATTACTTAGGATATGACGGAAATCATCAACCTTGTAACCTAATTGCCTATAATAGATGGAAGTTTTATTATTTATTTTCCCATTATCATCCATACCTTTTTTTTGATACATAATTACATTTGATACCATATATAAATTTCCTCCTGACTTATAAAAAAGAATGGTTAAATTCCCTTAATAAATATACTTATATAACTAAGCCTGTTCAATAATCCTTTAAATCAATTTTTGTTTAATTATTTGATTAATCCGGATTCTAAATCCGATGAGTATTTTAAGTTTAGCCCATTTACTCTTAATATGCAGCGATTGACATTTTTTAGGTTGTATTATATTATGGATAAAAAAAGAGAAAAGAGAACTTGTTTAAATTTCAAATTTATATTTTATACGTGGTACTCAAATGAAAAATGGTAAAACTAATACTTTTTATGCAGCTGTCTCATTTTTAATGTTTTGGGGATGGTTTGAGGCTATGCCGAATACCCTGTCAAGCTTTCCGCTCAGGTATTTCTCAACCTCATTGAACATATCCCCGTCAACATTAGTGCTTTTATTTGACATATTTTTTCTTATAGGCGCATTTATTTCACTTACCTTGATTCATGATAAAACTTCAAAAGGCATTTTTCTTGTGTTTCAAGGAATTTGGGTCACGCTTTCGGCTTCAATTATCCTGCTTCACAGCTTCAAGGTTTTTCTGGCTGTTTATTCCAGCCTCGGAATTATTTCAGGTGTTATATTCATAAGATTTGCTTATAACATTATATTCTATGTGCCAAAGAATTCATGGATCAAGACAAATATAACCGCATACATATTTCTTCAGGTAATTTACTATGTCTATCATTTTCCTCCCGCTAACAGATATACGCCATTTATATACATTGCAGCCGTCCTGGCTGTTCAACTTCCCTGTTTATACAGTTTTCTCCGATTCAAGGGCAACATCCTTGAAGTTAGGCGCAATATTCCTCCCGTAGATATAAATCTTAAAACCATCATGGCTCCGGTAATTTTCTTTACAATTATGCTGTGGTGCCAGTCCATGATTAAAAATATAGTTATGCCCAGCTTTGAAAAGGGCGGAATCATTATATATTATGTTGTTATTCCCCACAGCTTGACTCTTGTGCTTCTGTTCATACTGCGGAAAAAACTGAAAAGGATTCATCTTTTAACTGCAGCTTTAATACTGGTAGGTTTGACCTTAATTACATTCCAACTGTTTAATGGAAGCCTTGCAGGACAGTTTGTAGCTAACACACTGAAAGAACCTTATTCTCTATTCTGGGGCTTTTTTGCATTTTCATTCATAGTGGATATTACTTATAAGTACGGCAAAAAATTTATTCTTGAGAGAGTAATGTTTATATCCATAATGCTGATCATGATCTTATCAGAAGCATTATCGCTAGTGATGAGGAGTCTGGTTGTTAAGCCGCAATACTATGTCATATTCTATATAATGATTTTTGTTATGCTCTTTCTGCTTCCATATATGAACAAATTCTTTAATAATGAATTTCCCGAATACACGAATCCTGATAAAACACCGTATACTTTTCTACCATACAGAAATTCCCTCGAGAGGCTGAAAAACCATAACTTAACGTCGGGTGACGACTCTGTTAATATTACTGATAATCTTACCGAAAAAAGTGTCAGCCTGGATCTTTTTTTGGAACTGCTTCCCGAAGGATTGAGCCTGACGCCTAGGGAAAAGGAAGTTCTGGAGCATATATGTGATGGTCAGGACAGGGATGTCCTTGCAAACATATTGGGCATCTCTGAGAATACAGTAAAAATACATATAAGAAATATATACAGTAAATTCGGTGTAAAAAATCGTGATGGACTGTATGCTCTTGCAGGTATGGAAAAGAATCAAAACGAATTGACAAAGCGTGAGAAAGAAGTATATGAGCTACTCTGCAAGGGTAAAAGCGAAAACGAAATTTCCAGGGAGCTATTTATCAGCAACAGTACAACAAGGTTTTATATATGGAATATCCGTAGAAAGAAGTATCTTAACGGGAATATTGAAAAAAGCCCAAATCTTACATAAACCCATTAATTAAACCTGGCTTCTTCCCACCATCCATATGCTACTCTTACATTTGCCGGCACATCTGTTCCTTCAGTATTTGAAAGAAAAACAGCAAAATTTCCGCCTGGAGGTATTATAAATTTTCCTTCTTCATCACCCAGCACAGTTTCTCCAGGGACAGTCCTCCGCGAATAAGCCTTGATCCCACCATCCGGGTTTCCCGTGACGTCTGAAGCCTGTATCAGCTGCACCTTAGATCTTGGAAGTGGTATAACAGCAGTATTGGTGGGTGTAACCAGATCTGAACGGGTGTAACTGCCCGGCAATTTGGAATTTAACCATATCTGAAATCTGACGGGGGGTTCCTTGAGGTCTGTTACAGTCCATACATTTACGAA
>JAUZPR010000134.1 GCA_030705825.1 Bacillota bacterium
GCACGGGTTCCCCGATTCAATAATAGCAAAGTATACCGGAAGCGACAGGAAGGATGTCCTTAAAAAGAGAAGAGAGCTTGGAGTAAAAGCTGTGTACAAAATGGTTGACACATGTGCGGCAGAGTTTGAAGCTGTTACACCATACTATTACTCGACTTATGACGAACATACAGAGGTTAAGGAATCCAAAAACAAAAAGGTTCTAGTAATAGGGTCAGGTCCAATAAGGATAGGACAGGGAATTGAATTTGACTACTGCTCGGTGCATTCTGTATGGGCATTAAGAGAAGAAGGTTATGAGACAATAATTGCAAACAATAACCCTGAAACGGTAAGCACCGATTTTGATACGTCCGACAGGCTTTATTTCGAGCCTCTGACAGGTGAGGATGTAGAAAATATAATAGAAACCGAAAAGCCTGAGGGTGCTATAGTACAGTTCGGAGGTCAGACGGCTATAAAACTTACAAAGTACCTCGACGACATAGGCGTCAGGATATTCGGTACAGAACCCAAATATGTCGATGCGGCAGAAGACAGGGAAAAGTTTGATGAAATACTTGAAGAAATAGGGATACCCAGGCCAAAGGGAAAAACGATATTCACTCTGGAAGAAGCTCTTGCAGCTGCTAATGAGCTTCAGTATCCGGTTCTGGTAAGACCTTCGTATGTACTTGGCGGACAGGGCATGGAAATTGCTTACAATGACAGGGACATCACCGAATACATGGAGATTATCAACAGGGTAAAGCAGGAGCATCCGATCCTGGTAGATAAATATTTGATGGGTAAGGAAATAGAGGTTGACGCCATATGCGACGGTGAAGACATACTGATACCAGGTATTATGGAGCATCTTGAAAGAGCCGGGGTTCATTCAGGCGACAGCATATCGGTTTACCCGTCAATTTCCCTGAACGCAAAAACAAAGCGCCAGATTGTGGAGTATACTGCAAAGCTTGCAAAAGCACTTCATGTAGTAGGACTTGTTAATATACAGTATGTACTTTACAACAATACACTTTATGTAATAGAGGTTAATCCACGTTCAAGCCGAACAGTGCCTTATATAAGCAAGGTAACGGGAATACCCATGGTAAACATAGCAACAAAGCTTATGATGGGCAGAAAGCTTAAGGACTTTAAATACGGAACAGGTCTTTACCCTGAAGCAGATTACTTTGCCGTAAAGGTTCCGGTATTCTCATTTGAAAAGCTGCAAGATGTTGATATAAGCCTTGGACCTGAAATGAAGTCTACAGGTGAAGTACTAGGAATTGCTAAAACATTCCACGAAGCATTATACAAAGGAATAACTGCATCAGGCATCAGGCTTCCTAAAAAAGGAGGCGGAATCCTAATGACAGTGCGTGATACCGATAAGCCGGAACTCATGCCTATTGCGGAAGGCTTTGAAAAGCTTGGATTCACACTGTATGCAACAGGCAAGACGGCAAACACGCTGAACATGCACGGAATTGCTACAAATGCGGTTAAAAAGATAGATGACGGTTCACCGAATATCCTGGATCTTATACAATCAGGCAAGGTAAACCTCATAATAAATACACCGACAAAAGGAAGAAAACCTGAAAGAGACGGATTTAAGATAAGAAGAAAGGCAGTGGAATCGTCAATACCGTGCCTTACATCACTCGATACTGCAAAAGCAGTAATCGAATGCCTGAAGCTGGGCAAGGATGTGAAGGATCTGGAGGTATTGAATCTGAGCATATTTGAATAGAGCTTGTTAAAATTTCGCAATACTGCGTTGGAGAAAAGTGCAAAATTTTTCCTGCGCTCTCAGGTTAAACTCATCCCCTAACCCCTTCTCTTCCCGAAGAGAAGGGGAATTATAAGGCTCTCCCTCTCTTTAGAAAGAGAGGGAGCCGGAGGGTGAGTTCTTAAAAGAAATACGGAGGTGCTTATGCCTAAGGTTTTAAGAGAAAAAATCAAAAGAATAGAGAATATTGCTCCGGGAATATTCTTGATGAATATAGAATCGGGCTATATTGCAGAAAATGCAAAGCCGGGGCAGTTTGTCAATATAAAATGCTGTGAAGGTCTTAATGCATTGTTAAGAAGGCCAATCAGCATATGCAGAGTTGACCGTTCTGAAGGAACATTTGATATAGTGTTTCAGGTCAAGGGTACCGGCACCGAATTCCTTTGCAGAAAACAGGCAGGAGAAACTGTTGATTTGATAGGCCCTCTGGGCAATTCCTTTGATATCGATGATAAATATGAAAATATAGCTGTTGTGGGCGGAGGCATAGGAATTTTTCCTCTGCTTTTTCTGCTCAATGAAAAGAAAGCCACTAAAAAGACGGCATTTCTTGGTTTTAGAAATAAAGAGCTTATAGTTCTAAGAAAAGAATTTGAACAAGCTTCAGATAAGCTTAACATATCAACCGATGACGGCAGTGAAGGCTATAATGGACTCATTACCGACCTGTTGGAGAAAGACATTGTACAAGCGGGCTATGACATGATATATACCTGCGGACCTACTCCAATGATAAAAAAGGTATGCAATATAGCTGATTCAAGCAGTATAAAATGCCAGGTTTCCCTTGAACAGAGGATGGGGTGCGGAATTGGCGCATGCCTTGTATGTGCCTGCAAGACCAAATACGGTGATGATTGGGAATACAGTCATGTCTGCAAGGATGGACCGGTATTTTCAAGCAGTGAAGTTATTTTTGAATAACAGGAGGAGCAAAAAGTGAAAAATATTAATACCCAGGTGAATATTGCCGGACTTAAGCTTAAGAATCCTGTTATCACGGCTTCAGGAAGTTTTGGTTTCGGCAGGGAATATTCAGAATATATGGATCTTAACAAATTGGGGGGAATAAGCGTTAAAGGCTTGACCTTAAAGCCCAGGCAAGGCAACAGACCTCCAAGGATAGCAGAGACTCCAGCCGGTATATTAAACAGCGTCGGTCTTCAGAATCCCGGTGTTGAAGCATTTATAAAGAATGAGATACCCTTCCTAAGGCAGTTTGATACTGCAATAATCGCAAATATTGCAGGCAACACGGTGGAGGATTACTGCCAAATGGCAGAAATTTTGAGTGACGCCGATATTGATGCAATAGAATTAAATCTTTCCTGCCCCAATACAAAGGAAGGCTGTATGATTTTCGGCATATCACCAAATGGAGTAGCATCGATTACAAACCAGGTTAAGAAATATTGCAAAAAGCCCTTGATAGTTAAGCTCACTCCCAATGTAACAAATATTATGGCAATAGCCGAGGCCGCAGAAGCAGGCGGAGCAGATGCTGTTTCACTTATAAATACGATTCTTGGTATGGCCATCGATATCAATACTAGAAGGCCCATACTGGCAAATAATTTCGGAGGCCTTTCAGGACCCGCCGTAAAGCCGGTTGCATTAAGAATGGTATACGAAGCAGCTACCAGGGTAAAAATACCTGTAATAGGCATGGGCGGGATATCTACGGCAGATGACGCAATTGAATTCATGCTAGCGGGTGCATCGGCAGTAATGGTTGGAACTGCTAATTTTGCATATCCGGCAGTTTGTGTAGAAATTGCAGATGGAATAGCAACATATATTCAAAAGCATAACTATGATAATATATATGATATAATCGGGAAGCTGGAATTAAATACATAACAGCTTTAAAAGCATTACCTGAGTGCATTCTTAGAATATATTTGAATCGGCACATAAGGAAATGGAGGTTTATATTGAAGACTCGATTGATTTTCGTCAGGCATGCAGAAGCAGAAGGTAACTATATAAGAGAATTTCACGGCTGGACAGACAAGGAAATAACCGAAAAAGGACATAAGCAGGCAGCAAAGGCAGCGGAAAGATTAAAGAACCTTAAAATTGATGTGATTTATTCCAGCAGTCTGAAAAGAACTCTGCAAACGGCGGAATATATAGCAAAAGTAAAAAATCTTCCTATAATAAGAACCGATAAGCTCAAGGAGATTAACGGAGGTGACTGGGAAGGTCGAAGATGGGATGAATTGCCCGAAATATGGCCTGAAGAGTATTCAACCTGGGAAAGCAAGCCACATGCACATAAGATGCCAAACGGCGAGTCTATGGTTGAATTTCAGAAGCGTCTGATAAAGGAAGTACATCATATAATAGAAAACAATATAGGGAAAAATATATGCGTTGTAACGCACGGTACTGCGATCAGGGCTCTTATGTGCCATTTTAGGGACTGTATACTTGAAGAAATGATAAATATACCCTGGTATGACAATACTGCAATTACAATTCTTGACTATGAAAACGGGAAATTTAATGTTCTTGTGGAGGGAGATGCAACGCATCTGGGGCCGGAACTCAGCACCATACAGAATCAGGATTGGTGGAGGGAATATATGCAGCAATTCAGAAGCCCAAATAAGGGAGGTAGCGAAATGGAAAACAGAGGAGAAAAGCTTGTGACCTGGCTCTTTAAAACCGAAGCGCTTAAGGTTTGCCCGGGAAATAAGCCATTCTGGTATACTTCAGGTACAATAGGACCATACTATATCAATACTCACTTTTTATACGGAAGTGAGAAGAAGGCAAATGAGCTTTTGAAATTCATTGATTCAGAAAAGGAAAATGTATTTGAATTTCCTGTAAAGCTTACAGAACTTCTTAAAGCAAACTATAGATCTGATGAAATATACAAGGGGCTTATAGATGAGATGTGCAAATTTATAGAGGAAAATATAGATATAGATGAAATAGATTATATTTCAGGCGGTGAAAGGCGTGATTGGTTTTTCTCTCCCATTATTGCAGACATGCTGAAAAAGCCGCATATCTATATATACAAGGATATGAAGGCATATTTTCATGAAGGCACGGAAGTCAAGGAAGCTGAAAGTATCCAGGGCAAAAAGGTTCTGCACATAGCAGACCTTATAACCGAAGCTTCAAGCTACGAAAGAAACTGGATACCGGCTGTCAGAGATCTGGAAGGCGTTTTGAAATGGAGTACTGTAGTTGTTGATAGGAAGCAGGGCGGAAAGGAACTTTTGGAATCCTTCAAGGTAACTTCACTGGCTATGATAACAGTCGATAACGAGCTTTTTGACAGTGCGCTCTCACAGGGCTTGATAAACCTGGAGCAGTACGCAATGATCCTTAACTTTATAGAAAACCCACGTGAGTCTATGAAAAAGTTCCTTGAAAGCCACCCTGAATTTCTGGAGAACGCTCTTGTTTCAGATGATAAAACACGTGCAAGGGCTGAATTGTGTATTCAGAAGGACATATACGGACTAAAGGAAGAAAAATAAAATTTTGGAAGGTACTCAGAACTTATGCAGGAATATTATATACGTGAGATGAAGCAGTCAGATTTGAAAGAGATTTACAGCCACATAAAGAAGGATTTTATTCCTGGAGAGTATCCTCCTTTTGCTGTTTTGGCTGAACAATTCAAAACAGGAAAATTTGAAGGATACATTCTATATAAGGATAAAACAGATCTTGCATATTCAATATGTACATCTGATAGCCGGAACGGTTATGTACTACTGAGTTTGCTTGCCGTATTTCCCGAATACAGAGGCAGCGGATTCGGAACAAATTTCGTCAAACAGCTGATAACTATGTATAAAGACAAAATGAGCATGATAGTTGAGGTAGAAAAGCCTGAAACTGCAAAGGAATCAAAAGAAAGGGAACTGCGTTTAAAAAGGATTGGATTTTATGAAAGACTCGGGTTTTATCTAATTCCGGGAATTGATTATTCAATCTGGGATATTTCGCTGCATCTTATGGCGGTACCTTTAAAAGCATCTCCTGAAGATATAAACAGCCGGATAGGCGATATCATGTATCAAATATATCTTGAACTCATGGGACAAAGGTATATGAATAAAATGTATCTGAAGAAATTATAATATCAAATTTAAAAAAATAAAGAGATTAACTCTTTATTTTTTTATGAGCTTATCAAGAGAGTATTTTCATTTTAACGAACACATACAAAGGTCTCTACATCATTAACTTCACCTTCAAAATAAATCCATCTATGTCCATTGAACCTGTATCCATAAATTGTACGATGTGAAACAAAGGCTATCCAGGCCCAGAAGTTACGTCCATCGTGGAACCAGATATATGTGAACCTGTTAACACAAGTCCTTATTGAACCCGGATGATGAAACGGTTTACGCGGTATATACTCAGGCGGACGCATATTCGGAGTATATTGCCCAAAATTATGATGACCTGCCATATAAGGCATTAAATAGCCTTCCTCAAACGGATGGTGCTGAGGGAATTGTCCGTGAGGCTGCTGTCCCTGCTGCATCTGGTGCATAGGTGTTCCATCCGGTCTGAAAGAGTATTCGTCCAACATATTTTTTAACTCCTTTTTAAAAGTTCTTATTATATAATATTCAATTCAAATGCGAAGAGTTACATAAATATAGATTACAGTAAACCATTTGTAGTAATTATGGAACTTTTATACACATTTTAAGTCAATATATAAACAGATTTATGTTAGAATTTAGGAGTCGAATATTATGAAGTTATTAAAGATCTTAGTTTTGATTTTCATTATCTTAATATTAGCAGGATGCAGTGCTGTTACTAATACTATGGCAACTGAAAGCAATAAAGCTTTCAACACTAAATCTTTTCCCATAAATACAGAAAAAGAAAAAACATATGAAGCGACTGAAAGCAACCAAACAAAAGAGCAACCAGTTAAAGGGTATATTTTCAACTTTAGCGGCAAGCAGCTGCTTAACGATGAGAATGTAAAGTATCTGAACAGTAATCTTAGAGCATTGGCCAGAAATGAGATTTATGCCCGTCATGGCTTTATATTCAGGGATCCATATTTTAAGAATTACTTTGAGTCCTGTGGTTGGTATACTCCAAATACAAATTTTAAGGGAAATTATTCTGACTTTAGTGAGGTTGAAAGAAAAAATATTGAATTAATTAAAAGCTTTGAGAATGAAAATGGGGATGAATACGGAAATAATAGCTTCAACTATCAGGATCAGAAAACATACAAAGCAAATGCTAAATTTGATTTAAACGGAGACGGACAAACGGATGACGTTGAATATATCAAAAATAGTGAGGGGAAAGACACTTTTAGCTTAAGGGTTAACAATTCTATATTAAAAGCTTATGGAAGCAACTTATCCGAAAAATTTACTATAACAAATTTCAGTGGCCGAAGGGGTTTTTATGATATTGTAATCTATGAGGACGGACCCAGCGATGACCCAATGTTCAGTTTTTACTATTATAACGGAAAGGATATCATCAAAATGGGTACTTGTGATGGATATCAGCTGAAGCCCGACGGACATGGAAAGCTCTATTCGACATACAGTTATATTCCGGGAGTCGAAATGATATCAGGTCAGACGATACCTATAAGCTGGTATGAAATCAGCAATGACCATAAGCTTGAAATTAAATATCAGGATAAAAATAAATTAATTGGCCAAAAGATAAAGGTATTGCATGGAGATGTGATCGATAACAATGATGATTATGGTATCAAGTTATTTCCAAAGCATGACTCAAACCCATACGGAGATGATTTTATTACAACGGTAAATAAAGGTGATATACTTACCATATTGGATATTGGTGATTTATCCAGAGAGTCTTCAATAAAAGTTGAAACACAGGACGGCAAAATAGGGTGGAGAGTTCATATGTTTGGAGGAGACTGAGGGGAAACTCCTTCATAATATATATTTTCCCGGAGGAACAATTATTATGGAAATTGTAACAGTCAGTGAAGATAACTTGCAATTATTTTCGAATGTTTTAATAGAAGCAGCTGAATGGCTGAGTTCTATAGGTAAACCTATGTGGAAAGCTAGTGATTTATCTACTCAAAAGTTGCTTGAAAAGTACAGTATTGAAGAGATGAAGCTTTGTTATGAAAATAAAAGTTTACTTGGTGTATATATAATTCAGTGGCTTGACCCGCTTTTCTGGCCTGAGCTGAAAAAAGATGATTCGGGTTATTTGCACAAATTGGCGGTTTGCAGGGAGCATAGCGGAAAAGAATATGGTAGAAAGCTTATTCAATCTGCTGAACAATTATGCAAAGAGAGAAATATTAAATGGTTAAGATTGAATTGCGGCACATATAGACAAAAACTTCGTAATTTTTACGAGAACGCAGGATTTAAAATGTTGGATAGAGTTTTTGTTGATAACAGGGATCAGATTAGGTATATAAAAGAAATAGTATAGTATATAGGAAAGTGAGAGCAAATAAGAAAATGCGCTATATAATTAATAGCTGTCACTAATTAAAAGGAGGTATATAAAATGAGTGAGGTTGTAAGGTTGATTAAATATGAAGAATTGGATGAATTACTAAGGCTGTACAGGCAATTGCAGCCTGAAGACCCTGATGTTAGTGAAAATACAGCACTGAAAGAGACCTGGGATTCAATATATAATGATCCGAATCTGCATTACATAGTAGTTGAGGTAGATGGTAAAATCGTAGCTTCCTGTAATATCACGATTATAAAAAACCTTACCAGGAATTTACGTCCTTACGGTCTAATAGAAAATGTCATAACAGACTCAAACTACAGAAAAAAGGGATATGCAACAAAAGCACTCAATAAGGCGGTTGAAATTGCCAAAGAATATAATTGTTATAAAGTAATGCTTTTAACAAGTTCGAAAAAGGAAGAAACACTTAAATTCTATGAACAGGCAGGCTTTATAAGGGGTATTAAAACCGGCTTTATTATAAAGCTTTAGACAAATTTCAAACGGTTAAAAGGGGGAACAAAATAAATGAATATAGAAGCAGTACCATTTTGTACGATAGATTGGGATACGATTACACCTACAAAGCATCCCGGAGAAACAGGAGAGGCATATTGGCGGACATTCGAAATGGGTAACATACGGGTAAGAATGGTTGAGTATACACCGGGATATCTGGCAAACCACTGGTGCAGCAGAGGACATGTGCTCCTTGTATTGGAAGGTGAACTAATTACCGAACTTGACGATGGAAGAAAGTTTACTTTGACACCGGGAACTAGTTATCAGGTGGCAAATAATACAAATCCTCACCGTTCATATACAAAAACAGGTGCCAAACTTTTTATAGTAGATTGATTTATTTAAATTAATCGGCCAACCGTATTTTTAACATCATACTGAAGGGAGATAATAATGAGAAGAAAAGACAGGGAAGTATCTGATATCAATGAAATAGAGAACATTATAGAGAAATGCAAGGTATGTCATCTGGCTATGGTGGATAAGGGTTTACCTTATGTTGTACCCC
>JAUZPR010000135.1 GCA_030705825.1 Bacillota bacterium
ACACCCTGTAGAAATTTTCCCAGCAGATAAGGTTTCATGCTGATATCTGTTTTGGAAACAATGCTGTAAACCTGGGAATGCACCGATAAACCTGCCCATCCGATGATAAAGCTGGTTACGGTCAGCTGCTGTATGAGAGCAGCACCGGCTGCCTTACTTGCCATACTGGTACCGGTAGTAATTTCAAAGAAACCGCAAAGAGATGAATTTATCACATCGGGGTTCACTCCAAAAGGTGATAGTATGGAAGAAAAGAAACCCGAAATCATGTCTATAAAACCTGAATCCACAAGAAGATTGATAATTACAGAGAAAAGTATTATAAACCCGCCGATTGCAAGTATGGTCATAACGGAATTTCTTACTGCGTCTCCCAATAATGTTCCCAGATTGTTCCTGGGGCGTTTTCTTAATTCCTTCAGTTCATATTTGAATTTTTTCCATACTGAAATATCTACTGCTTTTTGCCGGAAACCATCCTTTCTACCATAGAATCTGAAGCTTATCCCAACACATATGCAGGCAGCAATATGGCATAACAGCAGAACAGGTCCAAGCTCCGGCATATTATACATGCCAACTGATACGGCTCCTACTATGAACAACGGACCTGAGTTGTTTGAAAAGGCAATAAGCCTCTCGGCTTCAGTTTTTGAAAGCATTTCTTTTTCACGCATGGATGCCGTAATTTTTGCACCGACAGGATAGCCGCTTGTTAGTCCCATTGCAAAAGGGAAGGAACTGCAGCCGGGCAGATTGAAAAGAGGTCTCATAACAGGTTCCAGTAAAACCCCTATAACTTTTATGAGCCCGGTATTATTTAGAATTTCAACTCCCACAAAAAATGGAAAAAGAGAAGGGAAAGCTATATCAAGCCAAAGCTTTATTCCTTTTGAAGCTGAATTCACTGCGGTTTTTGAAAATATAACGAGCAGCAGAATAAATGCTATACAGGCCATAGGTATGAGCAAATCCTTAATATATATTACATCAAACCTTTTCCTTTTTATAACAAGGAGTACACAAATTATTGAAAGTCCTATCACGAAATAATTCCACATAGTAAACCCAAAAAACGTCTTTTTAAAGATTTTATTTTTAATATAAAAAAATATGTTTTATTTTATAAATAGTTTGTAAAATTTATCAGACAAAGTTCAATTACGAAAGTATAATATTGTGAAGTCAACAATTAATATTATTAATTTTGATTATAAAAAAATTAATTATTTAATAAGGAGCAGCAGTAAATGAAAACTAATATTATGAAAACAGTAGCTCTGAACAAGGTTTATACTACTGATGGAAATGAATTCAGAGTAATCAAGGATATTGACCTTGAAATTTATGAAAGTGATTTTACAGTAATCATGGGAAGTTCCGGATCGGGTAAATCAACATTGTTGTATCTCCTAAGCGGACTTGATTCGGTTACTTCAGGAGAGGTCTATTTCAAAGGAACAAGGACAGATAATTTGAACGAAAAGAAATGGTCACTGTTCAGAAGAAAAAACATAGGCTTTGTGCACCAGTCAATGAATCTGGTTCCCAGCCTTTCCATCAAGGATAATGTAGTTATGCCGGGATATCTGATTAATAAAAACAAATCAAAGATTGACGGTAAAGCGGAAATGCTGCTTAAAAGTATGGACATCACTAAAATCTCAAGCAGGCTTCCTTCGCAGGCGTCAGGTGGTGAACAGCAGAGAGCCGCAGTAGCAAGGGCATTGATAAATGATCCGGAGGTTCTGTTCGCAGATGAGCCGACAGGGGCTTTGAATTCAAGTCATGGAAGGCAGCTTCTGGATATAATAACCGGCATTAACAGAAAAGGACAAACAATTGTAATGGTGACTCATGATATAAAAGCCGCCTGCCGTGCCAACAGGATCATATATTTAAAAGACGGACAGATTATCAAGGATTTGACCCTGGACAACTATGATGCAAGCTGCGAAGAAGAACGTGAGGAAAAAATCTTCAAATGGCTCAAGGGATTGGGGTGGTAAGTATGAATGGAATATTTCTTCCGGTGTTTTCAGATATAAGAAAAAAGAAGGTTCAATCCATACTCCTTCTTATTGTTATTTTGATTTCAACAATAGGTTTTGCAACCTCAGCAGGTATACTTTCAAGTATAAACAGCCCATTTGAGCAAACCTTCAACACCTTGAAGGGGCCCCACGTCACTCTGGCAATGGATAGCAAAATAAATAATGTAACAGGTATAAAAAACTGGTGGGATAAGCAGAACGGGATAGAATCGGTTACTGATTTAATGAAATGTGTTATAGCTTCAGGTCCTTTAGTAAATGGTAAGAAGCTAAATACGGATTTTTATCTTTCCGAAACAACAGGCAGTATGAATAAAATTAACAAACTGCAGGTGGTTGAAGGTACAAAAGATGATAAGCCAGGTGTGGGGGAAATCTGGCTTCCCACAGGAGTTGCCTACTCGAATGATGTCAAGGTGGGGGATAAAATCAGTATAGACATTCCAGGCGGAAAAAAAGAAAGCTTCAAGGTATCTGCCATTGTAGTTGATCCTATTTTCAGCACACAGATGATGAATCCGGTAAGAGTATGGCTGGCTCCGGGAACACTGCAAAAGATATTCCCGGAAGAGGCTCTAACCAATTATCTTATGGGAATCAGATTTCTTGACAAAAATGATGAATCAAAATATTTAAGCAAATTTGAAGACTTCCTTGGAGCACCCTTCAGTGGATTTATTTATGATTATGAAACGGTTAAAATGTCATTCACTTTCCTATATCAGATTATAGGGATGATTCTGCTTATTTTTGCAGTGATATTGATACTTGTAACCCTTTACATACTTTATTCTATTATTTCGGATTCTGTTGTGTCTGATTACCGTACGATAGGAATTTTAAAATCGACCGGTTTTACTCCGGGAAATATTATATCAATCTATATGCTTAAAACTTTACTGGTTGCTGTCGTTTCGATCCCTGTGGGTATCTTTGTCAGCAGTTTTGCAATTAAGAAGCTTACAGACAACCTGATGAAGATTCTTGGGGTCTCCAACAGCAATGTTTCACTTATTAGCCTGTTCCTGGTTGTATTTATTATTATGATGGCTGTCATTGCATTATCTGCTTTTCTCTCGGCAAAAAAAGCAGGAAGGGTTAAACCCGCCGAAGCAATCAGATTTGGGGAACCGCCTGAAAAATACAAGAAGAAAAAATCAGGTGCCAGGATTTCAAAAAGACTTCCGTTATCAATATCAATGGGAGTAAATCAGCTTCTGGCATATAAAAGGCAGATATTATTCAGTTTTATAATTTTTGCCGTCACCGCTTTCGTTGCCGTTTTCGGAATAAATTCCTATGAGTCTATAAAGCAAATGGCTAATGACAGAACATCTTTCGGATTTGATTCTTCAGATTTGACAATAGTATCGGGAGGAAAAAATTACGGCATAGACAATAGTGAGCTTGTATCATGGCTTAAAGCCGACAAAATGGTTGAAAAAGTTCTGCCTTCAAGATATATAACTACAGGTGTAATACCAAAGGATTCCAAAAATCCTTCAATGTCCATTATAGGCAACTGCTTTGACGGAGATATGTCACTGATGGACCTTAAAACAATTGAAGGCAGGAATCCCGCCAGAGATGATGAAATAGCAATTGCAACTAATACAAGCACAAAATATAACAAAAAGATAGGAGACCGGTTTGATTTATACCTGGAGGGCAAGCTCCTGCAATTCAAGGTCAGTGGAATTTACCAGGGAATAAACAACATGGGGCAGGGCTACAGGATCACCTACGGTGCAATGAAAAGAGCCAACCCGGAGTATGAATTAAGTGACATGCTGGTAAAACTTAAAAACCCGGACGATTCAAAAAGCCTTACTGACGCTGTTTCAAAGCGCTTTGGGAGCAATGTGAATGTCATGTCTACCGAAGAATCCTTTAACAACGTTATGAAGCCTATTATTGATAACATGGGAATTGCGATTGTTTTCGTCATGATCATATTCATAGCGGTTCTTGCCGCAACGCTGGCAAGTTCAACAATTCTATTCATTCATAAAAACAAGAGAATCTTCGGCATTTATAAAACAGTGGGATTAACACCCAACCAGGCAAGGTTTTCAATAGTTTCAAGGAATCTTATTATTGCACTTGCCGCGGGAATTATAGGAACGCTTCTGTCCTTGTACGTACTTTCGCCTGCCATGACAATGATATGCAAAAGTATGGGAATAGTTCAATATCCTTTTGTGGTAAATGTTTTAGGTACAGTAGCGGCAGTTCCGCTTATGCTGGTATTATGCTTCGTAAGCTCGTGGCTGCCGTCGGGCCAGGCCGCAAAGGTACAGTCGAGGATATTGCTGAATGAATAATGGGGGAGAATAGTTCAGGGGTTGGAGTTCGGAGTTCAGAATTCCTGGAACTCACCCCCGGCCCCTCTCTTTCCAAAGAGAGGGGAGAAATAAAAACAGGGCAGATATTGAATCTGCCCCTACGTACATAAAAAGGGAACGGTGAAGGCACCGTTCCCTTAACGTTTTTTGACTTTAAACTCCTAACTCCTAACTCCTAACTCCTAACTCCTAACTCCTAACTCCTAACTCCTAACTCCTAACTCCTAACTCCGAACTCCTAACTCCGAACTTACTTCACTTCAACTGTCCAGCCCAATTTGTCTTCTATTTTACCCAATTGGATGCCGGTTATTGTATCATAGAGCTTCTGGGAGGTTTCACCTATGTTGTTGTTGTTTATTATAATCTTTTTACCGGCCCAGTTGAGTTCACCCATTGGAGAAATTACTGCAGCTGTTCCTGTTCCGAAGGCTTCTTCCAGAGTACCTGCTGCATGTGCGTCGTACAATTCCTTAATGGTGATTCTTCTCTCGGTAACTTTCATTCCCCAGGATTTGAGAACCTGTATTACAGAATCCCTTGTTATACCGGGAAGTATGCTGCCTTGGAGTGATGGTGTCAGGACTTCTCCATTTACCTTGAAGAAGACATTCATGGAACCTACTTCTTCGATATATTTCTTTTCAACTCCGTCCAGCCACAGAACCTGAACATAACCTTTTGTTTCTGCTACTGCCTGGGCTTTAAGACTTGCAGCATAGTTGCCCATAGTCTTGGCAAAACCCATACCGCCTTTGACAGCACGGACGTATTCGCTTTCAACATATATTTTTACAGGTTTGATTCCTCCTGGATAATATGCTCCGCTAGGAGAAAGTATAATTATGAATTTATATGTTTTTGATGGATGTACGCCAAGATGCGGGTCTGTTGCAATTATAAAAGGTCTTACGTACAGGGAAGTACCCGGAGCTTCCGGAATCCAGTCCTTATCGATTTTTACAAGTTCCTTAATTGCCTCGATACAGAATTCGGGATCAACAGAGGGTATACAAAGTCTGTCATTTGAAACGTTCATTCTAGCCACGTTTTTATCTGGTCTGAATAAAAGTATCCTCCCGTCTGCTGTCTTATACGCTTTCAAACCCTCAAAAATAGCTTGCCCATAGTGCAGAATCATGGTTGAAGGGTCAAGACTTAAAGGACCGTAAGGGATGATTCTGGCATCGTGCCAGCCTTTTTCCGGAGAATAGTCCATTATGAACATATGGTCGGTAAAGTACTTCCCGAAACCAAGACTATTAGAATCCGGCTTTTGCTTTGGCTGTTTGGTTATTTCAATTTTGATTTGTTGTGACATGTCACTGATCTCCTTTCAAGTATCTGAATTTGTAAATAAAAAAGTTATGTAAAAAGATTGTTATTGAATAGAAAAGTGCAAAATTTGCTATTTAAAAACTTTTTTCATTATACAACTTTTTAAAATATAAATAAAGAATTTTGGACTAATTTTAGTGCAAGGAATGTTTTAAATATTGTAATTGGTGCAACATAATATTAAAAATATAATTATTGCCAATGTTTTACCCTTTTGCTATGATTATGGGTGTTATAAATGCAATTGATAATTGAGAAATAATGTTCATACCGTCCAAGGAGGATTTAGATGCTAGAAAAATTTTTTCCGGATTTAACATATAACAGGGTTTCTGAAATTAATCTGGATTTATTGAAGGAAAAAGGGATTAAAGGTTTCATACTGGATATTGATAATACCCTGGTACCTAATCATGCGGAAGCCGATGAAAATGCGGTAAGATGGATGGAAAAAATTCAGAAGGAAGGTTTTAAGGTCTGTATAGTTTCAAATGCATCAAAAAAAAGAGTTATTAAATTTAATGAAAGATTAAAGGTCAATGCAATCCACAGAGCTTCAAAACCCGGTAGTAAGGCTTTTAAGGCTGCATTCAAACTTATGGGACTGACCTCAAAGGAAGCAGTTATTGTGGGCGATCAGATTTTTACAGATATATATGGCGGTAAAAGAGTAGGTATATTGACAATACTTGTAACCCCTATTGATAAAAAGGAATCTGTATTAATAAAGCTTAAAAGAGTAGGCGAAAAAATTGTGCTGAAAAGATATAAAAAGCAGTTGGGGACTAAATAGTTCAGAGTTCGAAGTTGAGTGTTCAGAGGAAAACAAAAAAGTTGGGGGTAAAGAGTTCGGAGTTGGGCGTTAGTAAAACAAGTTCAGGGTTCAGAGTAGGGTGCTCAGAAAGTCGTAAATGTTAAGGTTAATCCTGAACCCACAACTCCAAACCATAAACGCAGAGTTTTAACTCCGAACTATAAACACCAACATCTAAACACCAAACTCCATACGCCGAACCCTGAACCCTAAACCCCAAACTCTGAACCCTAAACCCCAAACTCTGAACCCTAAACAATGAACTATATTTTTTTCTGGAGGCTTAAATGCATATAGATAACAGAATTTCAGGTAAAACAAAAATAATATGCCTGATTGGAAATCCGGTAGAACACTCCATTTCTCCGATTTTACACAATACAATTAGCAGGTTTATGGACATAGACCTGGCATATGTAACCTTCAAGGTTGAAAAGAATGATCTGGAGACTGCAGTTAAAGGGCTTAAAGCTTTAAATATACAGGGCTTCAATATAACAGTGCCATACAAGAAGGAAATAATCAAATACCTGGACGAAAATTCAAAAAACGCCCTGCTTATGGGTGCCGTAAATACAGTAAAATATATGGACGGCAGATTTTACGGGTATAACACCGATGCCGACGGATTTTTGAGATCCTTCAGGGAAGAAACCGGTGAAAGCTTGATGGGTAGGAAAATAGCCATTATAGGTGCAGGCGGAGCAGCACGCGCTATTGCCGCAAAAGCAGCAATGGAGGATGCAAAGGAAATCTGCATAATCAACAGGACCTTGTCCAAGGCACAAGAAATAGCGGAAGTTGTAAATAACAATATTAAAAAAACAGTATCATGCTTTTGTACTGAAGATGCAAATTCCCTGGATGTCCTGGATGAAAGTGAAATTATTATAAATGCCACATCCATTGGCATGTATCCAGAAACTGAATTTTCTCCCGTCGGCAGTTTTAAGGGCTTTAAAAAAGAACAGATAGTCTATGATGTAATATATAATCCCGGCAAGACAAAATTCCTGGCTGATGCGGAAAAGGCCGGTTGTACTATAATTAACGGTTTGGGAATGCTTTTTTACCAGGCGGTTTACGCATATGAGATATGGACAGGCATCAAGCTACCCGAAGACATATTAAAGAATATGTATATTTCCATAAAAGAACAAATCAACATATAATTTGGTGAAATGCAATAACTTTTTTCATATATAAGAGGATTTTGTCAATTCGGTGACGAATAATACATCAAAACATTTATAAAGAACGGGTAAAGCAGCATGAGTATTTTGGAGAATGTTTATGTAATTGTATTGGGACTTATATTGGGATCATTTTTCAATGTTTGCATTTACAGGATACCTAAGGGTGAGTCAATTATCAATCCTCCTTCTCACTGCCCTAAATGTGGACAAAGACTAAAGACGGCAGATCTTGTACCGGTTTTCAGCTGGCTTTTTCTGAGAGGCAGATGCAGATACTGCAAGGAACACATACCAATACGTTATACATTAGTTGAAATTTTAACTTGCGCAGTTTACTTTGTGATGTTCAGTAAATTCGGATTAAGTGCAGAAGGAATATCGTCGATATTTTTGATGTCTGTACTTATATGTGTATTTTTTATAGATATTGATCACAGAATCATTCCGGATAGTTTGGTACTAACCGGAATTGCAGGCGGAATAATATTATTTGTTTATAATATATACAAGCCTGTAGAGTTTTACAGCGACAGGGCATGGTATAATCCTTTGTTGGGTGTTTTGGCAGGAGCAGGATTCCTGTTTCTGGTTGCACTGCTTGGATATCTCATTTATAAGACAGACGATGCCATGGGTATGGGAGATGTGAAAATATTTATTCCCATAGGTTTGTTTCTAGGGTGGAGGCTTACCTTGATTGCATTGTTTTCAGCAATTATACTCGGAGCTCTGGCAGGCATTTTATTGATGATATTGAGATTGAAGGACAGAAAAGGAACTATTCCCTTGGGTCCGTTTATTGTAACAGGAGTTTTTATAGCTTTACTTTGGGGACATGAGATAATAAACTGGTATTCAAAGTTCTTTAATATTTGAATTTTAAGCATGGAAGACCGATATGATACTTGTCTTGCATGTTCTAAATATTAACAATCTGATTTTATATATTTTTTAGTAGGAAAGGAGTAATAATATGCCCCAATTAAAGAATTATATGGAGGAAATAGTCTTCAACCTTATTAAAGAAGTATTGGAAGACATTAATATGTGTACTTGCGAAAAATGTATACAGGACATTGCGGCAATAGCTTTAAATGATCTGCCACCCAAGTACATAGTAACTGAAAAAGGGGAATTGTACTCTAAAATCAATGCACTGAAACAGCAGTTCGAAGTAGATGTAATTGCAGCCATAACTAAGGCGGCTGTCATTGTAAAAAGAAGACCAAGGCATGACTGATAATCAGTCATGCTTTCACTATGGTTGATAATGAAAAAGTAATTGAATAATTAAATATTGCAAGCTTATGTTGAACTATTTTTTAAATATAAATCTACTATAATATATATATATTCATATCAATATTCATAATAATTTGTGTAGCTGCAAATTACGAATCTATCAACATTATCTA
>JAUZPR010000136.1 GCA_030705825.1 Bacillota bacterium
CGTTTTATTGCAATTGCCTCATAATTGCATAATTCGTGGCAGCAGAAGCACCTTATGCATTTATTCAAATTCACCTGGGGCCTGCCGTTTTTCATATCTATTGCAACAGCAGGACAGCTCCGGGCACATACTCCACACCGCTTGCATATATCATATTTAAACCTGGGTTTAGGTTTGATAATTCGGTTTATCCACTTTGAAACAAACCTGGGAAGAATATTGCTGTAAAAATTCAGAGCGACCTTCAAGGTAGGCTTTTTATAGTCTTTAACCCTGACATCTTCCAATTTTTCACCAACTACATTGATGTCCTCCAGTTTTCCGCTTACAAGACCTCTTTCAACAGATCTTTCAATTGTAGGCACCTGACTGCTTTCAAAACCTATTATATTTGAGGCAACCACATCAAGCTCAAAGGGGTTGCTTCCTGCAATAACCAAGCCCACTTTTTTTGGGCTTCCGGCAGTCGGACCGTAGCCTTCCATTCCGAATACGGCATCCATAACTGTCAGTACAGGCTTGGCAAAGGAGCATATATCAATAAGCAATTCTGAAAACTGCTTTATATCATCAAAACGTAAATGATATTCCATTTTATAGCTTCCAGGTATGATACCAAAAAGATTTTTAACAGCTCCGCTGTAAACTGTCATCATGTGTGTCTTGATTTTAGGTACGCTTATAATTTTATCAACCTCAATAACAGGCTTGATAGTCTTGATGCTTTTCATGATCTTTCCTTCAGGATAAGGGATATCCATCATTTCCGTATCATAATTAAGCTGGGCTCCTGATTTTTCTGCCGCTTCCTTCATACCGCAGGTTTCGTACACTGCCTCAAGTACCTTTTTATTGTAAAAATTATAGCCTCCGGGGCTGTCCCCTATAATCGGAGTGCCGCCTGCCTCCAAAACAAGTTCGGCAAGCACCTGTGCAAGAGATGGATGGGTTGTAGTTACTTTTTCAGGTTTTCTCTTCATTAAAAGATTAACCTTAAGCAGCACCTTGTCCCCCGGCTTTACAAAAGCGCCAATCCCTCCTAAAGGCTCCAGCGACCTCTTAACTGCCCTTCTGACTTCCTCTATTTCATAGCTGTCGCATCTTGAAATTGAAACTGTATCCATATATACCCCCCCTACCATTGAATCAATTACTATTTAATTATTGCATAAAGAAGATCCACTGTCACTCCGCAAACAACAGCAATTGTCATATTAAAAACAATATATAATATGAAATTTCTGAACCCGAGTATTGCCTTGACTGCACTTAAATTGGTCAGTTTTGTTGCAGGACCGGTGATCATGAAAGCCACTGCCGAGCCCGCGCTCATACCGTTCTTTAGGAATGCCGCCAGCAGCGGAATTGTACCGCCGCCGCACACATAGACAGGAACACCCATAGATGCGGCAAGAAGTACTCCCAAACCCTTGTTTGAGCTGAACATGGAAATAATTAATTCTTTTGGAAAGTATCTGTCGAACAATGCTGTTATAACTATCCCAATTAGGAAGTAGGGTGCGGTAATGGTAATCGATTTGTTAATATCCTTCCAAAAGCTTTTTTTATATTTATTAGTGGTACAGCTTTCTTTTTCCTTGAATGCTTTGAAATTGAACAATTCCTTGTCCTTATAAAAAACATATACTAAAATTCCCGCAAGCAAACCTGCTGCCAGACAGCTTACAAGTCTTAGTAATGCAATATACGAACCCAGTGCAAAACTCATTAGGAACAGATTCGGATTAAGCATGATGGAGCTTATCATAAATGTAGCCAAAATGTATTGTGGCACACCTTTTTTCCCCAGAGAAGCTATCAAAGGTATGGTACCATACATACATATGGGCGAAGCTACTCCGAGAACGGCAGCAGCAAAGGCTGCAGGAAAGTTATAGCTAACCTTTTTCATTCCTGCAACCAATGCGCTTAAGCTTCCCGAAAAATAAACAGATAATATGGAACCGACAATTGTACCGGCTATCCAATACGGGAAAATCTGCCTGAACTGTACTATAATTAAATTAAATAACGATTTCAATTCATATTCCAATGTCATTTCAAGACCCCGAGCTTTTCTGCCATTCTATAAAATCGGTATTAAATAAAATATCATTTAAAAGGACTTTTAAAATCCATCTTAATCGAGTTAAGATCGGCGCCGTTTATTTTTATTTTGGTTAAGTCCGAAATCCCTAATTTCTGTTCTGCTGCAAGTTTTACATGCGGAACCTTGTCAACAGTAAAGCCCATGAAGTTCAAAGCTACCGTATCAAGAGCTACAGGATCTTTTCCTGCAAAAACAATGTTTGAATTAACAGGTGTATTACTGACAGGTCCGCTGTTTTCTCCGCTAATTATTCCGTCGATAACAGAGAAATCGGCTTTTCTTATGGTATTAAGTTCAACTATGGCTTTATCCATATCAAGATCATGCAAACCATCCTTTTCACCCATACCTCCGTAAATTTTCTCGGAGGGCACTCCAAACAGGTTTTTTAAACTCAAGGTAACTACCGCCATGTCGTGTGTCTTTAACTTGGCTATATCAATAACTACATCTGCGTCCATATATACTTTGGGTATATACATAGGCTTTCCTACAAGGCTTTTCTTGGGAGAAACCTCATAACAATCTTTCTTTTCACAGTCATTGAAGTTGTAAAATTCTACTCCCTGTATAGTATTGAACTTATTTAGCCTTAAGGAAGCGTCATCCAGCGCATTTCCTGTAAAGCACCCCTCGGCAATAATAACCCTGCCTGCTCCCAACTGCTTTACCTCATTTACAACTTCTGTAACCACTCTGTAATCTGTAGTAATAGGCGTGTCGGGCTGAGCATTAAAGCAAAGGTTGGGTTTTATCAGTACCACTGAGCCTTTTTTAATAATATCCTTTAAACCGCCTGCATTTGATATGGCATCCGAGGTTACCTTTGCATAATCGGTACCTCTTCCAATACCTACTACAGGATTTGGGTCGGGAGTTTTAACTGAATTAGCCATCACGTCTTTAACATGCTGTTGTTTATCATCTTCACTTTGATTTGAAGCCGTAACAGTTGAGGTTCCGGCTGAAGCTGCCTTATCAGTTCCGCTTTTTCTGGTAAACAGAAATCCTGCAAATGCCGCGATACATAATAATGCAATAATTAAATAAACTATTAGATTTTTCACATTTTTCATATAAAAGACACCTTTCAAGAAAATTTGAATTAATTGAAATTGCTATTAAAAGAATGCCGATATACCTAACAATACTGCCAGTATCAAATAGTAACCATAATAAAGCACCCAGCCTCTGGGCTTGAAAAAAGCCAGCAAAGCCGACATTGTTATAAAACCCATTAACATTCTTGCAATTGCCATTGTTAGAAGGAAAAAGGGGTTTACTACATTCAATCCTGCAAAATATTTGGGTATAAACGAAGTATTCGGGTTTGTGAATATGAAATCAATCACTTTCCAAAACAGGTACTTGTGAAATAATGTATCAATAATAATTCCGAAAATGACATACAAACCTGCCTTGTTTATTATCTGAGTAAAAAGATTCAAAATACCCTTTATCCCTGCCGGCATGATTGTAAAGTCGGGCATATTCCCTTCCCTGAGGAATTTGCCTGGGTCAGACTTGAATGCTTTACAAACCACCCCTATAAGCAAACCTGCAGCAAAAGCAAGTATAACCCTTCTGTAGCCGGTTCTCCATACAAATGTAGGATCATTAAAGGGAATCAAAATAGTAAATAGAACATTTGAGAAAATCATAGGCAGTATTGTGTATAATCTGAAACCCAAAAACAGAAGCACTGCTGCAATAGGTATGATTCCATAAACACCTAGAGGTAGAATCATGCCAATAAGAGTAGAAAACAAAATTATTATCAATTCTTTTAGAAAAGCGGTTTCTTTTATTGAAACCCTCTTTTTAAAACATTTATAAATTCCGAAAGCTATTATACATCCTGCCACTATCTGTATAATTACTTCAAGCATTGACAGGCCGAAATCCCCAATCAATTCAAACGAGTCCTTTCTCAGTGTTTGTGTAATACTTAGCAGGACTGTGTTGGCAGTATTTATCATAACTCAGTTCATACCCCCCTTGTAATAAAATATAAATATGGATTTACAAAAATCCTATACTTAATTTTAGCCCTGCGGAGAGTATTTTTTTAGATGACGGTTGTCACAAATAAAGTAACATTTTGTCACTATTTATAATAGTAATTGGATTAAGAAAAGATATGATATTAACATGAAATGTGATATAAAACGAAGAAAATTACACGATATTGTTTTTTACTGCATAAACTGCAAGTTGTGTCCTATCTTTCAGGTTAAGCTTTGCAAGTATATTTGAAATGACATTTCTGGCTGTTCCTTCGCTCATGAAAAGGCTTGCCGCGATTTCCCTGTTGCTCTTGCCATATACTATCAGCTTTACAACCTCTATTTCTCTGTCTGTTAATCCTGTTTCCTTTTTTTCATTTTTTCTCTCAAATGAAGATGCTTCTGTAGCACTAATCTTCTCTCTTACCACATCGAACGCATTTTCATGCATAACTCGCAGACCCCTGATTACACTTTTGATAGCAAATATCAATTCTTCAGTATCAATATCCTTAAGAACGTACCCGTCAGCGCCCTTTTTAAGCGCTGATGAAATATTTTCATCATCCTTGAAGGTAGTAAGTATGATAACTTTTATTGAAGGAAATTCTTCTTTTATCATCCTTGTTCCTTCTACGCCATTGCACTCAGGCATCAATATATCCATCAGGACTACATCAGGCAGAAGAGTACTGCATTGTTCAAATGCCTCCCTGCCATTACCCGCATAACCAACCACTTTAATATCCTTATCCTGTTCCAATATAAATTTAAGGCCTTCTCTTAATATAGTCTGGTCATCTGCAATTAGCACTTTTATCATTTTCTCTTTTCCCCCTTATCAGGATTTTCACTGCAGGAATTCTTCACAGGGATCTCTACATAAATATTGAATCCTTTTTCACCATCCGAGCCATATTGGATATTTCCGCCGGCTTCATTAACTCTCTGCTCCATTCCTGACAAGCCGTAACCTTTCTTGATTTCATTACAGCCTATTCCGTCATCTGTAGCCAGAATCTTGATAAAGTTCTCGGATGTCTTCAGTATAATAGTTGCATGTTCCGCTTTGCCATGGCGTAACGAGTTTGTCAGGGCTTCCTGGCAGATTCTGAATATTACTTCGGTATAATAAGCTAATATTTCTTCATTCACACCATCGTACACAAAATCCACCTTGATTCCCGAAACCTCGAATTCCGATATCATATGTCTTATTGCTCCGGTTATATTGCCATCTTCAAGCTTTTCAGGCGTCATTCCGCTTATTGATCTTCTTAGTTCCCTTAACCCCATTTTTGCAATATCATGTGCCTCAAGAAGCTTCTTTTTTGTTGCTGCAGGATCAGTTTCACAGGTTATGCTGCTTACTTTAAGCAGTGTAATTAACACGGTCATGGTATGCCCTAGAGTATCATGCACATCCCTTGCAATACGGTTTCGCTCCTTAACTGCCGACAATTCCTCTATAGTACCGGCATAATTCTTGAGCTGTTCATTCATTGCTGAAAGTTCGGTATTTACATCCTGTAACTCATCATTTTTTAAATTGATTTCAGAAAGCAGGTTTTTGTAGACAGTTATATCATTAAAGGTAATTATTCTGCCAATTATCTCATTTCTTCCCGCATAAACAGGTTTAATGCTTATTGAATAGTAGGTTTTATCAGGCTTAACGGTTACCAGGTCTCCGCTGAAATTGAATTTGTTCTTGTCTTTCATCGCTTTGAGTACTTTCAAATCATTTTCCGACTTTAAGGTGAGAGCTTCTATTTGATTAGCAAGGATATTCATCGATTTTAACTTTTTTATATTCAGATCTTCCTTAAATATATTTTTTATATATTGGTTGGAGTCCAAAATCATATTGTTTATATCAGTTACAAGAATGCCCAGATTCATATTGTCAAATACTTCTTTTACTGCAACAGGCATAATATTTAAAAATTTATACTTGTATTCAGTAAATACTATTAAAGCCATGGAAATTGACAGGAAGAAAGGGTGTATTGCAGGATATCCTGCCAGGAAGGTTTCCCTATTTATATAAACGTCGTAATCAGTCCGGAAACCTATGAATACGGCAACACCAAGCGCAAGCAGAAGCAACAGTGTCTGAATTTTCATATAACCCTTTTGCCTGATAGTCTTTATAAGCATTAGTACAATACTTATGAAGCCAAGAGAATAGTTAATGATGAAATTAATTTTTGCAATTCCAGTAGCTCCAGAATAAATTCCATGGTAATTATTTACCAGGCCTGAGATAAAGTATGCGACAAATATTATTAAGATTGTTAACAAGGTTTTCCTACGTTTAACCAAAACTGAATCTGTATAGAATAAAGTGAAGACAAGAGTAGTTAATCCGGAAAAGCATATGATTGTGTATGCCGTAGTATGAAGGATTGCAGTCAATATGGAATATTCGGCATTCCAGAAAAAGGTTGAGTAAAGAAATATTTCTCTAAAAGCCCAAACAATTATTATAAACTGGAAACATAAAAAGCTGTACAGCAAAGGGCCCTTTTTACCCTTTGTCAAAGAGTATGTTATAACAGCTATTGAAAGAATCACTAAAAAAGCATATGCGAATGTATTAAGATACAAATCTGTACCCCCTAAAATACATGTTTCTATATAATATTATCATATAATTCATTTGGATAAAATTATGCAATACTATATTCTATATTAACCCCTGTTAAAGCTTATTAAAATAAAAAATATTGTTCATTTAAAAACCCGGAGTGGCAAACCTCCGAGTTCGTTTTTCATAAGTTTAAGTTGTTATCTCAACTTTCCCACATCATTATTACGCTTCAGCTGTTCATTTGAAATATCGAACGCTTCAACGATATTTCAAATTTATTTGATGTTTATACCGCTGAGAACTGCTGCTTAATTCAAAGTGGGAAAGTTGAATTGTTAACCTTTCCGTTTCCCATTTTCA
Source organism: Bacillota bacterium (assembly GCA_030705825.1). GTDB lineage: Bacteria > Bacillota > Clostridia > Acetivibrionales > JANLFN01 > JAUZPR01. The sequence continues at coordinate 7,070 of JAUZPR010000136.1, forward strand.
CCAGATATACATCCCAGTATCTTGAGCCCAAGGCTTCTGCAAATTTCTTGTCAAAGACGGCAAAGTCAAATCTTTTCTTTCCCTTTATTGCACTTCCCGTATCCATGGCAACTGCATAACCAAGTCCTCTTATATAAAATATTGTGCCGAAAGGCCAGTATTTGTTATCGATTGCTATTGAAATCCCCGGAATGATCGGTTCTCCTGAATTGGTAATACCCTGATTGTTTCCGCATTCCTCCGAACTTGGCGTATATGCCGTGCCCAGGAATTTTCCGGCGTATTCTCCCCTGTCCAACTCACCCCTTGAAGCAATACCGTTGAATTTGGTAAAGTTCATAGGTTTTATTCCTACAGAAGCAGCAGCCTTGATGGAATTCTGCAGCTGTATGTTGTCCTCGGTCAGGTCCTTGTTTTTCCTTGCCAATTCATCGTTTTGACTTTTGAGGTCATTAAGCTGCCTGATGATTTCATTATTCTGATTTATTATTTGATCATATTTTACCTTTAAATCGTTGTTTTCCTGCTTAAGCCCGGCACTTTGCTGAGAAAGACCCTGTTGGTTGTCAGCCGACAATTTGACTCTTTCCACAGCTTCGTTGAATCCGTCTCTTGTTTCATTGTATGCTTTGTATAGCTTGTAGCTGTTTACACAAAGTGCTCCTACCAGAATGAACAGGACTAGTATAACAAAAAAATATCCCGTTCCGCTCATTCTTTTGCTTCTTATTCTTCTACCCTTATCGCTGTGAGTGTTATCATCGCTCTCAGCATTGTCCAACATATAAGTTCCTCCTTAATGATGTGTTGATATATAGCTCGCACTCCAAATATTTGGACTGCGGTCTTTTATAATTATTTACATATTTTGATTCTTTATTCAGAATGGGGAAAAAGAAAAGCCTAAAAAAACCACTTGAGATTTTACATGATATGCATTATAATAAATGATGTTCGTTAAAACCCCGTCGGGGTGTGGCTCAGTTTGGCTAGAGCGCTTGCTTGGGGTGCAAGAGGTCGCCTGTTCAAGTCAGGTCACTCCGACCATATAAATAAAGGCTTTCAAGTTTTATAACTTGAGAGCCTTTTACTTTCTATATATTATTATAAAAATGAATTGAGTTATAGTAACATAGTCATTGCTTTTCTATTTTTCTATTGATTCATAAAGGTAATCTGCTAACGGGTCAAGTATCTTATCGGCAGATAAAATTGAGGCATTCAATATTTTTTGACTATCCACTATAGACCAATCTATAGCATAACCACACTTTAATGCTAAGCATCTAATAAATTCTCTGATTGTTCTACCATTACCTTCACGAAAAGGATGTATCATATTTAATTCAGCCATATAAAAAGCAGCCCGCTGAGAAAATTTCTTCATTCCTAATCCAACTAAACAATTCTCAGATTTTAATTTCTCCAAAAGCTCTGTCAAAACCTGATAAACGAATTGACTTTTACAAAAAAACGTATCACCCTTCCAAATATCTTCTTCTCTGAACTTACCTGCAAATGGATAAATGTCTTGAAAGATATACTTATGAATATTCTTCAGATGAGTAATACCAAAAATTCCTCTTAAAGGTTCTTCCGATAATTCAGCTAATCTGTGGCTTGTTAAGTCCTGTTCCAATGCTTTAAGTAATTCTTCATCCTTGATCCCAAGTGTGTTTTTTAAAACATCACAATCACTGTAAAAATAAATTGAACGTATAGTTTCATTTCGATTATATTTTGAGAATGAATCATCTTTCATATTATTTAACCAGTATTTTTAAATGCTTGTCTTTTATTCTTTGTATTGCTTGTTTACTTGTTATTTTACCTTCTAAATACTGACGTGTAATAGCTGCTCCTGACTCACTCGGTTTCATGCCCTCAACCGCAAGAGTGGCAGATACACTTGACATTATCTTATTTATATTTCTGGTTTGTGTTTTCATAGTTTAAGCCTCCATACCTTGAAGCTATTTGTAATTATATTATACCACATTTCCAGGTTTTTAGCTTCTATAATTATATGGGCTTAATACCTATAGATCGCTTGCTTGGGGTGCAAGAGGTCGCCTGTTCAAGTCAG
>JAUZPR010000137.1 GCA_030705825.1 Bacillota bacterium
AATGGACTTTATTACTACAAACCAGGTAGCAGCAAAATGGGGTATAACCGACAGACAGGTGCGCATCCTGTGTACTTCCGGAAAAATAAACGGTGCAAAACGGGCGGGACGCTCCTGGCTGATTCCTACTGATGCATCAAAGCCCGAAGATGGCCGGGTAAGCCGCTTCAGAAACAACAAATTGAGAGAGCTGCTTTTACGCATTGATGAAAAGAAAGCTGTTCTTGATACCTTGCGTCCACTCACTGCCGGGGAAGTAGCCCGGCTTAAGGATGAATTTTTAGTTGAATTTACTTATAACTCGAACGCCATTGAAGGGAACACGCTTACTTTACAGGAAACCGCCATGGTGCTTGAAGGTATGACAATAGACAGAAAACCGCTAAAAGATCACCTTGAGGTTATAGGACATAGAGACGCTTTTGAATATATGCTGCAATTGGTACAGGAGAAAGCTCCGCTCAGCGAGAGAATTATTAAGGAAATACATAGCCTAGTATTAAATGACAGACCCGAAGACAGGGGCGTATATCGCCGCATTCCGGTTAGAATCATGGGTGCCAGGCATGAACCACCTCAGCCCTATCTCGTTCCGGTTCAAATGGAACAGCTTATTGAAAGGCATGAAGAAATGACAAAAACAATGCATCCCGTGGAAAGGGTTGCTTTGTTTCACCTTATTTTCGAAGGAATTCACCCGTTTATTGACGGAAACGGCAGGACCGGCAGATTGCTTCTCAACTTTGAGTTGAACTCGGTAGGTTTTCCGGCAATCAATGTTAAGTTCAGCGACCGCAAGAAATACTATGACTGCTTTTCCTCTTACAATGAGACCGGCAGCCATGAACAAATGGCACTGCTTGTGGGGGGATATGTTGAGGAAATGCTGGACAGGTATTTGAGGATATTGGAATAAAGTCCTTAATTGTTAATCCTTCTGGATATTCTTCTGTAGGTATCATTTCGTTTTAATAAGTATATACTATGTATATACTTATTAAAACGAAGGTGATATAATGGACTCTAAGGAACATTTAAATCCCAAAGCAAGCCAAATGAAAGGGGTTGACTACATGTCTACAGTTATTGCTCAAAAATGGGGAAACAGTTTAGGAATACGTATTCCCAAAGAAGCTGCTGATAGAATAGGAATCGACCAGGGTTCCGAAATTGAATTAAATGTGATCGGGAGTGAAAATATCATAACACTAAAGCCAAAAAGAACACGAAAGAAATATACACTAGAAGAACTCTTATCACAGATTACTCCAGAAAATCGACACAAGGAAATTGACTTTGGGATAGAAGGGCGTGAATTGATTTAATGCAGGTACCAGGGAGAGGCGATTTAATCGTTTTAAATTTTAATCCGCAAGCAGGTCATGAACAAGCTGGGAGAAGGAATGCCATTGTTTTATCACCCAAAGAATTCAATGATGCAACAGGATTTATAGCTGTATGTCCGATTACTAATCAAAAGAAGGGTTATCCCTTTGAAGTGGATTTACCAGGTGAGGGAATATTTCTTGATGATAACGGTTACCCAATAACAGGGGTGATTTTAACTGATCAAATAAAATCATTGGATTGGACCGTTCGTAATCTAAAAGTGTTAAAGAGGTATGACCTGGAAGATGCACAAATTGAGGTAATAGATGAAATAATTGATGAATGTCTGGCTAAAATAGCAGCATACCTCACATAATCCTTTCTCTTTCTGAAAGGGTTTCTTATGGTTATCTTCATATCAGTACTTAGATAGTCAAGAAAAAATCATTTCCTCAGCTTCCGTTTGATTCCGGCGAGAACAGGAAAAATCTCATAGGCCTTTTGGGCTTGTTTCTCATTACTGACAAAATAAACTGCAGATTTTAACAGCCTGTAGCCTTCTTCCGGCCATTCCGTAAATACTTTATTTCTGGAAGTTTTGATTATAGTGTCAAAGAAATGCTTATAATTCGCTTCAGCAGCCGTTTTGCACAGCTTGCCTAACTCGGACAGGCAGCCATTTACTACATCAGTTACTCCCCCGGATGAGGTGTCTGCATGAGAGATTATCTTCATTGTTTCAAGCAATACCAAGATGTATATGTCAAAGGCTTGTAATATCACTTTTGCAAATGATAGCACCACATTTAGCAATTCCATCGAAGAAAATCAGAACTGATATAATATTAAATGAATATAAATCAATAACACCTCGTAACGGAAGATATTCTACAGATCTTAAAGCAGCAAAAGAAGATTTCTATAAAAGATTCATTGAATCATAAAAGGACCGTGATTTTATCATAGTCCTTTTATAATTGGTGGAGACGACGTGTCGTGACCCGTGTCCGAAATCATATCCGCAAAAGCTTCTACGGGTGTATCACATAATTTCCGGTAAGCGCGACACCCATCTTACGTGTGTAGTCCCGATACCCATTCCCTCCATGCAGCGCCTATTCGCAGGCTATGCATCAGTATCCTTTAAGTTTCGACCCGACTCAAGGCTGCTATCGGATCAATTCCGACATTTAACCTCTACTTGCCTAAGGCCTGACTTAATGAAGCGGATATGAAAAATACCACATCCGTTTCGTGTCTGCATTCACTGCCTAAAACCCGCCCGCCAGGATTTTTTCATTACGTTCACGAATATCCTCAGGGACTATCTGCTCATATACGGCCAAGAAATTATCCTCATCAGCAGCTCCTTCATCCGGAACCTGAAGTACGGTAAACCATCGGTTCAAAAGACAGAAATGACCGATAAGCCACGTTAATTCTACAATTTGGGAATCAGCATACCTGTCCATCTCCTCGTCCGACAGTTTTTTCAAGCGGCTATCACCCATATTATGCTCGCGAAGCGCATGTCGCAGGTTACAGAATTCCATGTCGGTAACCAGATGGGCATCTTTTGCCACTTTTACTGTATAATCCAGAGCTAACCGCTCCCTTTTCGTATACACTTCAGGATAAAGCTCATGCTCATGCAAGTGCAGTAATTTCATATGTCCCTCTTCCTGGCGCCCCGCATCGGCAAAAAGCTTATAACCGATGAAGGAGTGGTGGGTTACAGAATACCGGGAACGGTTTTGCAGGGAAGTCCTGGATATTACCAGTTCCTTGATGAACCTATCATTGAATCCAGCTTCCTGTACATCTCCCCGAAATGTTTCAGGATCGAAGATGAAAGTATTGCAGTACTCTACCTCGGTTTGGAGGAGACGCGGCGTGTACGCCATTACCTTCACCAGGTTGTTGCGGAAACGCCCCCATGTCATTTCGCCCATCACCATCCCCGCTTCGGTATATATATCCATCTCATCCCTCTGTAGCGGACGAATCCGGTTCCATGGCCCCTGGGATATTTTTGTCTTTTCCATAATAAAAACCTCCTGTTACAGTTTTTGTATTGTTTGACCTATAAACACGTTCTGAAGGCACCAATTTTAATACCCTCGGAACAGCAGTTTCTGCTTTTCTTTGGGATGCCCGGGAATAAAGTATTCTTTTGTCCAGGAATCATCCGGGGCGAGATACCATGAAGGACCTATGCCTTTTATATATCTGTTTCTTTGTTCTTCTATTCTGCTTCTAAAGCGGAAGTGATCGAAAAGCCGCATGAACTCTCCCAGGTACATATCCATAACATACTTATCACCCCGGATAACCACCATGTTTTCATCATTATTTTTCGTGGAATTTTCACTGAAATTGGCCGAACCGGTAATAATCATCGGGTCATCACCGAGTGGGTCGATGAGCATATACTTGGTATGGATATATTGGACATGTTTGTTGAGTCCGCTGAGTTTTTCCTCCTTCCACCTGTCATTGAACCAATTTTCCAGCGAATTGCCATCCAGTATCCTCCCGAAAGAGATCATGTTGTGTTGATCGCGCTTGATAATATCCAAGCCTTTCCCTGGTCTGTCTATTAAGACATACCTAAGGTAGGGTTTATCTTCCTCCAGCACACTTCGAAAAAGTTCATTTATCCCAAAGGCTGCAGTTAAAAATATACTGGACTTCGCCGCCTCCATTTTTTTTGCATACCATTCCAGTGCCTCAAGAGAAGACCTTGGGCTGAATATCGGTTTGATATACTCGGGAGGAGCATCATCCATTGGCAAAGGACTGGTTTTTTCATTAAAGGGTCGCAGTTCTTTTGCCTCTGGATCTCCGGACATAATTCTCCAATAAAGGTAATATTCCTCGGCCACATCTTTATTACGTATAATGTGGCCTACGTTTGAATGACCAAATATACCTCCTTTGGTGATATTGGTGGAACCGGTCCAAACCTGCAAGGGTTTTCCTTCCTTCAAAAGCAGGATAAATTTGTTGTGAGAGATATACGATGGGTTGGCATTCCGTGGGATTGTGAATTTCTTTTGGTCTATACCGGCTATTTCCATTGCTTTTCTATTTTCAGCGCCAGGCCCTTTTTCTTTGTTGTCGAATATGATACGCACATCAGCGCCACGGTCAATCGCCTTTTTAAATTCTTCAAGGACAGGAATATAGTTGAACTCGTAGACCGAGGCATAAAGACTCCACCCCTTGCCCTCGGCTTGGCTTAAAAACTCCACAAGTGCTTCCTCCAGACCTCGGGACAGCCATTTAAATGCAGAAGGGCCCACCTGATCCGGAGACAAGTTTCCGAATTTACGGACATACGCCTGGGAGCCCGCAATACCACAATTGAAAAACACGGAATGCTCTCCCTGTTTATCATCTTCAGTCGATATGGCGACACTAATCCCGTTATCATGAATCAGGCTGTCTGGAACTCCTCGAACCGGCACAATGGTATATATATACTTATGGTTGGGTTTTACGGTATAGTCCCCCCAGTTAAAATCCTGGATAGGGTTTTCCCATGTGCTCACCAGGGTACCGGGTAAATAGGACGAAGCGTTGATTTTAAAAGTAAGAAACCCTTTCAACCACACAACTTCATCTTCGGTAAGATCCCTTCGTTTGATGGCGAATCCCAGCAACCCTTTTTCTTTTCCGTTTTTTGCGTCCATATTCAATAGCACGGTGTGGCGGCCGGATATAGCGTGTACGGAAATATCGCCGCTATTATTCAGCTGTCTCATTTTTAGCACTCCTTCATTCAGTATTTTCCTGTCCCGGGAGGTTAAAAATCAACCACTCGGGATTTTCCACATACTTATTTAGTTCAAGATCAAACCGTTTGGGAATTTTGTTGTTCAATTCTTCCAGATAGGGTAAAAGAGGGCGTCTGGGGGGGAATCGCTCTTCTCGTTCATCCAATGGTCCGTATTCCCAATTGAATTTTTCAATATAAGGCTTGAAGCCGAACCCGTCAAAAAAGTAATGTCCGTCGATGAGAGCCATATACCACATACTGGGAATCCCTTTGGGGTTCGGAAGCAGGGGAGCCTCATTGACCAGCTTTTCAAGCATATTCACTCCCTTTTCGTCCCCTTTGTCTTCCATGTATTCCTTCAGCTCTTCCATTGCAGGGAAGGAAACAGGCGGGCTGACAAAGAGAACAGGTTTGCATTCCTGTCGGGCCATGACTATTTCATGTACCGTGCCGACACTGTAAATATTGGAAGGGCAATATGAAATCAAAAAATCAGATGAGTTCACCATACGCAGATCAATATGCATTGTAGCCCAAAACTCATCACAGAGCTCTGCGCGAACACGATCTCCACTGGGAGAATCTTCAAACGTCCAATTATACCGTTCATTCGCTGAGAATTCGTCTTCTTTGCCATAATGCGGCATACCGACCACTTCGGGTTTATTCCAGGGGTCATATACAGTCACTTGAAACTCTTGGAGGAACTGTGATAGTCTGCTGCGCCATCCTGTGCGTTTTTCAATTTCCTTTGAAGCTACGAAATCCATCGGTCCGGACAGGTATACACGTATGCCGGACAGAATTTTTTCTGTTTGTTCCACTAATCTGAATCGTGTGGAAAGCATATTTTGTTTGATGTCTACATGAGGCTTAGTTTTTCTCCGGTTTTCTTTCGGCGAAGCCATAATCCTACTCCTTTTTTTCAATTTTTCTGCATACCAATTGGTTTCATTTCATGGTCGCACATTCTTCTTTCATAATGGCCCATTCTTCAGCAACTTTTTCCTGTACTGTTTTAAAATGCATTTTTATTTGGGCATGGTAATCTTGGAATTCTGTACAAAAGACACTCCATCCCTTTTTGTATTCCTCCAAAACAGCAGCCGGATTATCAGGCATGGAGTCCAGTTTGCTTTGAACTTCCAGGAATTTTTCCTGGAGAATGGCCAGCTTCTCGCGTTTTTCCAGCAGCATGCCGCGCAGTCTTTCATCTTCCTTCCCTTTTGAGGACAGAAACTCCAGCCAGCCGTTTAGTTTAGCGTGGGATTCCATGGTGCGGTTTATAGTGCACAGGTACGGCATAATGGCAGCACGGCGTTGGGACTGTAAATCTCCTTGCAGAGATGACCCGTCGGCCTTACGCAATACCCGTTCGGTTTCCGCCGTCCATATTGCAGTAGCGGGATTCATCCCCTCCCGGGCCGCATCGCTGATTGTTTCACTCATGATGCAGAAAATCTGATCAGCCTCAATTGAGCCTGCCTGCCCAAGGAGTATTCCAGCATCTCTCGCCATTTTTTCGGAGTCCATGAATTTTTTTAACCCTATTAAAGGAATGGCGCCTATGGATTCACGGACATGGGGTTTCATGTCTTTGTCGACCGATCCCAGGAGCACCCACTTTTGTTTATGGCGGGTGTCTATCAAAAGGGACGGCAAACCAAGGACTCCAGCTTCTTCAATCATGAATTTTATTTTATCGAAGGGATCAAGAATTGGGCGGGGAGTTTTTTGACGGTCGCGGTTGTCTATAAATGCGCTGTATGGTTCGACAATGCCTATGGGCATGAGGATCATCCGTTCCGGGATATGAGGATTTTTAAGAAGTTCCCGCCACACACGCCGAGCTGATAAAGCATCCAGACAAAGCCACATCCCCATTTTAAGGATGTCTGTCGAGAGCGTGGAATAGACGGATTGAATCCTCTGTGCCGCAGTCGCTGCCGTATATACGGGATCGACAGGCCTTCCGTCACATATGATGATACCTGCCTTATCCGAGTAATCAGCCAGATATGTCAGCTCCGAAGCGGTAAAGTATTCAAGTAAATTCGGCAGCCATGTATCCTCGTTCTGATCGCACACCGCTACATACCTTAATCCCAGTTCCCTGGCCGCATCGATTATCCGGCAGGTTTTTTCGACACGCGGAGTCATATGAAAAGTAGTCTCTGTGGCTAATGAGTCGTCCTTCGCAGCATCCAGAAGCAGGAACAAGGCTGTAACTGCTTTTTCTTGGTTGTCTACATCCTTTAGAACAGTTCTGGCAAAGGAGACCACATCATTTATATTAAGCTCGCTTATGTCTACAACGCCGCCGACATCCGGCAGAAACTCACGGTCTTCTACCGATACTCTTTGGACAAATTCCTTATACCTGTCCAGTTGTTCTCTCAACTCTTTCCGCGCATATTTTACCTGATCTTCCATTACATTCGGTTTATGACAGAACAGGTGTCCTCGACCCGGTGCTATATCCTGAATTTCTGGATGGGCAAAGCCGCTGTAGGGAATTGATTGAATATCTTCGGATATATTGCTGCTGGTAGGAATAGAAGCGGCGAACAACCGCGTAGCCATTGCCAATGAAGGTGGAATTGGCGCTACCGCCTGTCCGGGAACAATCAGTTCGCCATCCAGTCCGTAGCTTAAGCCCATTTCCCCCAATGACTGAGCTTCAGGTGAAAGCGCGATACCCATGGTGTAAAAATAACCGGCGTCTCCATCGCTGGCTGAGACAAAGTGCATCATACCGGTAGGTTTTATATGCAGCTTTGTCAAACGGGCCGGCCCCATAGGCAATAAAGGGAAACAGCCATGTTTGGCTATAGCTTCCCAACCCAGTCGAAGGGCGACCTTCGCCTTATCTGTTAATATAAAACGAATCTCGTCGAAGGGTTCGACCTTGAGAAGTGCCCTTTGAGCGCGATCGAGTATTTGCACCGCCACCAACCCCATTTTTTCGAGATGGTGGTCAATTTCCTGATTACTGGATTGAAACGATTCATCGCTTAGCCGGCAGGCATTCAGAAGTTTTTGTTCCATATCCGCGGGGCAAAACACCTTATATTCGAGCTTTGCTTCTTCAAGGACTGTAAGCACGTCTTCTTTCAAAAGCGCGCCCCCCTCAAGACCGTTATAAATCGATTCCAGTTCGGAAGCTTCAACTCCTATATCGATGTTTACAATAGTTAATTCCAGTCTCCCCCGGTCACCTGGCGGTTCCGGTCGAAACACCAACCCCTCTTCAGGTGAAGCCTTACTTCCCTTCATGGCCAACGATATCAATTTCGGGCAGTTCCTGGCTTTATGTTTTATGAAATTGTCTGTTTTCATTTCTACTCTCCTTTTTACTTTCAAAACCAAAAACTTTTACTGCACATATTTAGGAATTGGTATACTTAACCTATAAATTTATGCCTCATTATGTATAAATATGCTAGCAAGGTATAATAATTGCATGTAATTTGAACCGGAAATAAATAAAAAGCAGAAGATATTCTGTAAATCTTAAAGCAGAAAAGAAGATTTAGAAAAGGTTTATGGAAACATAAAAGAGCTGTGCATCATTTTTGTGCACAACCCTTTTACAAAATTTGGTGGAGGCTAGGGGTGTCGGCCGACTGCTCCGGTTTGATTAACGCTAAAGTGACCCATTGATTTGCAAAGCAAACTTTCACCTTATATTCGTTTTGCGTAGTCAACAACTTTCCACCCTTTCACAAATCAGAGGGGACGGTTTGGAGTGACCCCTTTTAGGTGTACAATTTGTGGACGGTTATTTTAACAGAATTTTTATAAATTTATACGGCTTTCCTTATAGGCTCTCGGGGACATACCACCTAGAGCCTTTTGTGGCCTATAATTGATATA
>JAUZPR010000138.1 GCA_030705825.1 Bacillota bacterium
CAAAGCTACATGATGTTCGCCATTTACGGTGTTTTCATAACCTATAATCCTGAATTCACCGTAGTTCGTTGGCATTTTGGCTTCTGCAGCTCTTATTACAAGCTTCTCGTTTTTTCTGCGAAATTGAATCAGATCGGCAACAGAGATAAATTTTAAATTGTGTTTTGCTGCAAACTCCGTAAGCTGAGGCACTCTTGCCATCGTTCCGTCTTCATTCATTATTTCGCAAATCATACCGACCGGATAAAGTCCTGCCATACGTGTAAGATCAACTGCTGCCTCGGTATGCCCCGAACGTTTCAATACGCCTCCCCTTCTGGCTATCAAGGGAAGTACATGCCCTGGTTTTATAAAATCCGAAAACCTTGTTGTAGGATCAGCCAGGCGATTTGTCGTATTAGCCCTTTCCAGAGCCGATATGCCAGTTGTGGACTCTTTATGGTCTACCGTCACGGTAAAAGCGGTACCCAACTTATCCCTGTTATATTCGACCATGGGAGTCAGTTCAAGCTCTTCAGCCCGTTCTTCGGTTAAAGGTACACAAATCAACCCTCTTCCGTATTTCGCCATGAAATTGACACTGTCGGGTGTCACTTTTTCAGCAGCCATCAACAGGTCCCCTTCGTTCTCTCTTCCTTCATCATCAACCACAATAATCATTTTACCCAGCTTGATATCTTCGATAGCTTCTTCTATTGTGTTGAACTGCATAAAATTCCTCCCTTCATGTTTACATGAAACCATTTTCCTTTAAGAAGTCTATTGATAATTCTTTTTTATTAATTGGGTCTTCTTTTCCTTCAACCAACTTTTCAACATATTTACCGATTACATCACATTCAATATTAACCGAATCTCCGGCATTTTTAATACCAAGTACGGTCAGCTCGCGCGTCATAGGTATAAGCGATACCTTGAAACTTTTTTTGTCTGCATCAGCTATCGTAAGGCTGGTACCGTCCAGTGCAACCGAACCCTTAAGAATTATGTACCTTAATATTTCAGGGGATGTTTCAATTGTAAGCCATAAGGCGTTATCCTCCTGTTGTGTGCTTATTATTGTTCCCGTTCCGTCTATATGCCCGTTTACCAGATGTCCTCCCAGCCTGTCTGACAATCTGAGCGTTCTTTCGAGATTTACCCGCCCCGATATTTTCAATGTTCCCAGATTTGTTTTCCTTATAGTTTCAGGCATTACATCGGCGCAAAACCATCTTTCTCCCATATCGGTCACTGTAAGACAGATTCCATTTACCGCAATGCTGTCTCCGATTTTTACATCCTGCAATATATGTCTGCACTCAATATATAGCTTTATTGAGTTTGGTCCCGGTATAATGCTTTTTACTTTTCCCATTTCCTCGATAATCCCTGTAAACATTTATATCCTCCCTTCAATCAGAATATCATCATCAAATCTTTTCACCTCAACATCTTTAAGCCTGACTGCATCCTTCATGAGCTTGATTCCTTCTCCTTCTACGGGAGTGACCGCAGACCTGCCGCCTATGATTTTCGGTGCAATAAACATCATCACCTTATCCACTATTCCTGCTTGCAGGCAGGAATAATTCAAAGAACCTCCGCCTTCAACCATTACACTGTCTATTTCAAGCTTATATAGTTCTCTCATCAATAGCGAAAGATCAACCTGGCCGTCTTTTCTTTCGGTTTTAATTAATCTGACGCCCTTGTCTGATAGCTTCTTTTCTTTTTCTTTTGTTATTGCAGTGGTAGTTGCTAAAATCGCTCCTGCATTTGACAGGACATTCAGGACATTACTATCAGGAGGTATTCTCCCTTTGCTGTCAACGATTATTCTTACAGGATCAGTGCTTTTTTTATTCGGCAGTCTTGCCGTCAGCATGGGATTGTCTTTTATTACAGTATTAATACCTACCATTATTGCCGAAACCCTGTCTCTCATTATATGAACATATTCTCTGGAGCTCTCTCCGGTAATCCATTTGGAGTCGCCGCTTGCTGCTGCGATCTTGCCATCCAGCGTCATGGCGGTTTTCATTATTACGAAAGGTACTTTTTGAGTTATATATTTAATAAATATTTCATTCAGTTTCTTTGCCTCTTCCTCCAGAACTCCTGTAACAACATTAATTCCGGCATTCATAAGCATTTTAATACCTCTACCCGATACCTTCGGATTAGGATCCTCCATTGCTATGACAACCTGGCCGATGCCCGCCTCGATAATCGCTTTGGTACAAGGGGGTGTCCTTCCATAGTGTGAGCATGGCTCCAGATTGACATATAAAGTACTTCCAGCCGCGTCCCTGCCGGCATTTTTAAACGCATTGATTTCAGCATGTGCACATCCCAGAGCTTCATGGAAACCTTCGGAAATAATTTCTCCGTCTTTAACCAAAACAGCCCCAACCAATGGGTTTGGATTTGTCCTGCCCCAACCGCCTTTAGCCAATTCCAGAACCCTTTTCATATACTTTTCATGATTGTCCATTTTAAAACTCCTAAAGTAAAATAGTCCTTAAAATACAAAATCCCTGGAAGTATATAACCTCCAGGGACATAAATAACTAAAAAAGTATAGCTTCTCTTATCCAGACTGTACTGTCGGCTCCGGAATCTGACCGGATCTGCTTTCGCTCGCGGGCTCGCAGCAATCTGCTGCCTACCGCCGGTAAGGAATTTCACCTGTCCCTGAAGTATTTTGTTAAATTATAAACAATATAGCACTTTGTTTTTTCCAAGTCAAGACAGTATTTAATTTTTTTGTTTATATTTTCTGTATTTTCTATACTTCAGTGAAAGGCAGCCAATACTGTTGAAATATTAAAGTAATAAATGGTAGAATAAGTTTACATTTATACGGTTGAAATTTTGGAAATTTGATTTGTACGGAAGGGGTTTGAACATGAACACAGGAGATGGCGTATTAGGATTTTGCGGATTGTACTGCGGAGGCTGCACATATTATCAAAATACAATGAAGGGTATCAAAACCAAAGTTGACGAAAATTTATACACCGAATGCCTGGGCTGCAACAGCGGAACCACCACTCCCTGGTGCAGTGACTGTCAGATAAAAAACTGCAATAGGGAAAAAGGAATAAGATATTGCCTGGAATGCAGCACTTTTCCCTGTGAAATTCTAAACTATTTTATGAATGATGAAAAATATCCTTACCATAAGGAAGTTCCTGAAAATATGAAAAGACTGCAGGAAATAGGACTGAACAAGTGGATAGAGGAACAGGACAGCAAATATACCTGTAAAAAGTGCGGAGAAAAATTTGACTGGTTTGAAAATCAGTGTAAACATTGTGAGTAACATTAAGAGGGGATAAAACCCCTCTTTTTATATTCAGTTTTTTTATAAAAAAATTAATATTAAAACTATATGGTTATATGCGAATTTGGTGTAATAATTAATACTTTACGTCGACAAGAATTTTTATTTATACGTTATATGTTCTATGTTAAAATTAAACAGTTATTTTTGAAACATCTTACAATTAAAAAATCGGTTTTGACTAATTATGTTCATTAATTCAAAAAAGCTCCATATTCTAATACAATTTTATTTATACAACAAATTCATTTAAATCACATACGGAGGGATATTCTTTGAGTAAAACTTTTGTTAAAAGATTTCTTATTTTGATCTGCAGTTTTGTATTTATTATTTCAGTTTTCAGCGGCTGCAGCATTCTTCCAAAAGAAGAGGAAACACTTGCTCCGCCTGTTGTCCAGCCCAAAAGGACTGAATATGATTTGTATAAGGTTGTACGTAAGGATTTGATCAATGACCTTAAAGCCACAGGCAATTTTGAATCAGCCAGAGAACAGCAGCTTTTCACGACAGTATCGGGCGGAAGGCTTAAGAGTATAGATGTAAAAGAAATGCAGAATGTTAAAAAAGGCACCGTATTGGCGAGATTGGACATTGGTGATATGGAAACCAGTATCCAACTGCAGCAGAACACTGTAAAAAAGCTCCAGATACAGCTTGGCAGTCTTCAAAAACAATATAACAGCTATAAAGCTCTTCCTGTGGGGGGTCAGCCATCAGCCAAGGATATGGATTCTATGAAAATAAACATTGAGCTTATGCAGATTGATTTGGACAGTGCCAAGATTTCATTGGACAGTATGAATAAAAAATATCAGGAATCCTTGCTTACTGCTCCTTATGACGGAATAGTAACCTATATAGCCGATATAAAGGAAGGAGACATGGTTGAAGCTTATAAAACAATTGTAACAGTTTCCGACCCCAGCAGTCTGCAAATCTATTATAAGCCCACAGACAATTCTGTTCTTAAAGGTATTAAATCCGGTATGAGCGCTTCGATAAATTACAACGGAAAACAATATGAGGGTGAAGTGGCAATGGGACCGGACAATTTACCCAAGGATGCTACAGATAAGCTCAAAGATGCAATCATATTGAATGTTAAGGGTAACATTTCAGCAAAACCGGGGTCTTCGGTAGATTTCATTATCAATATACAGAAAAAAACCAATGTTATTGCCATACCTAAAAAAGCTCTGAAAGAATACATGGGCAGCAAGACAGTTCAAGTAATGGACGGTGACAGTAAAAAGCAGGTAAATGTTGTTACAGGTATTGAAAACGCACTCGAAGTAGAAATAATATCGGGTCTTACTGAAGGCCAATCTGTCATTCTTAATTAAAGGGGTTGTCAATAATGGCTCTGATCAAAATGATCATCAGGAAAATGCTTAAAAATAAAGCCCTGGTTTTATGTCTTATGCTGGGCAGCATTATATCCGTAGGTTTGGTGAGCAGCATACCCCTTTATACTCAGGCAGTACTGCAGAAATACGTTATAAAGGATATGGAAAATTACCAGACAAAGGAATCAAAATATC
Organism: Bacillota bacterium; assembly: GCA_030705825.1. Lineage (GTDB taxonomy): Bacteria > Bacillota > Clostridia > Acetivibrionales > JANLFN01 > JAUZPR01. Next base: position 4,873 of record JAUZPR010000138.1, read on the forward strand.
CCGGTAGTTATGAGATTTCGGTTACTCCAAGTGACTTTTCCATCAGCGATACTATGAAGGAACTGGATGATCAGGATAAAAACATTTATCAGGACAAAAAGGTTATTGATTTTTACAATAAGCGTCTTGACTCATTCCAAAAGACAGACAGTTACCTCTCGGAAAGAATGGAAAATCTTATAGGTTTACCGGTTTTGGCAAAACTGCATGTTTTTACTATCGACAGCAGAAGAATCAAAACAGATACCTATAAAAGAACTACTCTTGCAAGTGAATTTGGAAAGCTTACATCAGTCAGCGGTATTGAACAGCATATTACTTTACTGGATGGAAAAATGCCTTCAAAAGCTCCCGTAGGCGGTATATACGAAGTACTTCTATCTGAATCGGCACTTAAAAAGCTGGATCTGGTTCTGGGACAGGTTATAACCCTTGAGGACACGAGAGAAAAAAGCAAGCAGTCTCCCATCAAGGTTAAGCCTGTAGGAGTATTTACAGAAAAAGATTCAAAGGATTTGTACTGGTATTTTAATAATGCTGATACTTTTGAAGATAACCTTATAATCAATGATGAACTGATGAGAAAGGACTTTATAGAAAAAACTCCTACTCTCATACATTATTCACAATGGTTTTATGCTTTTGACTATCACGCTCTTAAAACAAGTACGCTCAATACACTATTGAGCGGTAATGCAAGTATAAACAGAAGCCTGCATGCTCTGGCCTCAGGAAGTCAGATTTCCATAGAGGCACCCAGTATAGGGATTATCCAGTCTTATAAGGACAAGAGCAAAAGCCTTACCCAGATGCTGTTTGCATTGTATGTGCCGATTATAATAATGCTTTGCCTTTATATGTTCATGGTATCCAAGCTGATTATGGGCCGTGAAAGGAATGAGATATCACTGCTGGCAAGCCGTGGTGCCAAACGTTCACAGGTTGTAGCTATCTACCTTATCCAGGGATTAATAATAGGAGCTATAGCGCTTATAACAGGTCCGCTGCTTGGCGTATTTCTGACAAAAATACTGGGGGCTTCGGGTGGATTCCTGCAATTTGCAGACAGGAAGGCTCTGCCTGTGACTCTTAACAGCACAGTTTTTGTTTATGCCATACTTACTATAATTTTGTCACTGCTGACCTTGGTCATTCCTGCTTATACATCCAGCAAAACAAGTATTGTAGATTTGAAGCGCGGAATGGTTCGCAAGCCCAGATTTACGCTATGGGAAAAATTGTTTGTAGACGTAATATTGTTGGGAATTTCAGCCTATGGGTATTATGATTTCCTGCAGAGCAAAAAGATATTAAAGGTTACAAGTGCATCTTCATCTCAAATACAAATGAATCCTCTGCTTTTCCTGGTACCTGTATTTTTCATAATAGGTATAGGCTTACTTATGCTCAGGATTTATCCTTTTATTATCAAATTAATCTACTGGTTGGGTAAAAAGCTGTGGCCGCCGAACATATATGCCTCATTAAATCAGGTAGGCCGTTCATTGAGAGATTACCATTTTCTTATGATTTTCCTCATAATGGCACTTTCGGTCGGCATATTCAGTGCGACTGCTGCCAGGACCATCAACCTTAATGAGGAAGAAAAGATCTACTATTCGGCCGGAAGCGATATAGTACTGACACCTGTCTGGGAAAAGAACACGGCTACCGTAAGCTCTCCCGTTTCGCAGAGCAGTGACAGCAGCGATACAGCTTCAGATCAGAAGGTTGAATACAGTGAGCCTCCTTTTAGTCAGTATTCTCAGCTATCAGGAGTAGAAAGTGCAGCCAAGGTCTTTAACAAGGAAAATATCTTTATGGAAGCCAACGGTACCAGTATTCTGGGTACCCAGTTAATGGCGATAGAACCCTATGACTTTTCAAAAACAGCCTGGTTCAGATCCGGCCTGTTAAAATATCATATAAACAGTTATCTGAATCTGCTTGATTCGGAGCCAAGCGCCTGCCTTATTTCCAAATCGTTAGCCGAGGCATATGGAATCAAGCGCGGAGATACGCTGCAGATAGGTTGGTCGGGTTCAGGCAAGGCAGATTTCACAGTTTATGAAATTATAGACTACTGGCCATCCTGGAATCCAAATACTGATCCAAATTCTGAAAACAAAAGTACGCCCATGCTTGTGGTTACCAACTTACAGTATATTCAGGATCATGTTTCCATAGAGCCTTATAATGTTTGGCTGAAGCTTAAACCAGGTGCTACAACCAAACAGGTTTACGACAATATTATGAAAGACAGGCTGGTTATTTCGGATATAAATAATGCCGGCCAGAAAATAATTGAGCTTAAGAACGATCCGTTCCAGTTGGGTATAAACGGCGCTTTAACATTAGGCTTTGTAATGAGCGGATTTATCTGTTTCTTCGGATTTTTGCTGTACTGGATTCTATCTATAAAATCCAGGACCTTGCAGTTTGGTATTTTCAGGGCTATGGGGCTTTCCACAAGATCCCTTATAAGCATGATTGCTTTTGAACAGATAATAACTTCCTTTGCCGCTTTTGCTGCAGGAATATTCATAGGCCTTGTGACAAGCAGAATATTCGTACCGTTTTTCCAGCTTGCCTTCGACTCCTATTCTCAGGTGCCTCCTTTCAAGGTAGTTGCCTATGCAGGGGACAGGACCAAAATCTATATGCTTATAGGCTTGGCCATGGCTATATGTATTTCGGCACTGGGTTATATAATGACACGTATCAAGATAAACCAGGCCATCAAGCTCGGGGAGGATTGAGTTATGGATTCATTGATATGGACTGACAATGTCAACAGATATTTTAAGTCGGGTACAGAAAAACTTCATGTATTAAAGAATATAAGTATTTCTATAGAGCCAAAATCCCTGACTATTCTAAAGGGTCGTTCAGGCTCCGGAAAAACCACTCTTATTAATCTTCTGAGTGTACTGGACAGACCTGACAGCGGAGAAATTTTCTTTGACGGTATTAAAGTCACAGCTTTGAACGAAAGAGAACGGGATAAGGTCAGAAGAAGCAATATGGGCTTTGTATTCCAGGCAGTATCTCTTATTTCGCTTATGTCGGCTTACGAAAATGTGGAATTCGGTCTCAGAGTGGCAGGGTTTGATACCTCAAAAAGACAGAAACGTGCCGAAGAATGCCTTAACCTGGTAGGACTGCAAAAGCGTATGAACCACAGAGTTCATGAGCTTTCGGGCGGCGAGCAGCAAAGGGTGGCCATCGCCAGGGCCATCGCCCATAAACCCAAGGTTATCTTCGCCGACGAACCGACGGCAGAGCTGGATTCACATATGGGCCTTCAGGTAATGAAGCTATTCAAGGACCTGGTAACCAACGATGGTATTACAGTGGTTATGTCTTCACATGACCCTAACATTATAGAACTAGCCGATCATGTTTATTCACTTCAGGATGGAGAAATCGTGAATGAATAAAAATGGTTCAGGTAATTGGAGGTCAATATGATTGTTTGCGAAGATCTGGTTAAGATTTATAAAACTTCAGATATCGAAGTAGTTGCTCTTCAGGGTTTGGACCTGACTGTCGAGGATGGAGAATTGATGGCTATAATTGGAAACAGTGGAAGCGGCAAATCAACTCTTCTTAACATGCTTGGCGGTTTGGACAAACCAACGGCAGGAAGGCTTTTTGTTGACGACAAGGATCTTCTTAAAATGAACGAAGCACAGATGATAAGGTACAAGCGCGAAACAGTAGGCTTTGTATGGCAGAATAATGCAAGAAACCTTATTCCCTATCTGACTGCTATTGAAAATATAGAACTTCCCATGCTTATATCCGGCAAGGCAAAAAAGCAAAGAGCAGAAGAACTTCTCGG
>JAUZPR010000139.1 GCA_030705825.1 Bacillota bacterium
CATTGGATTGTTGTGATAAAACTGTAATTTATGAGGTAATAAATCTGTTGTAAAGGGGGCTTCCGTATGTTTGACAGAACAGATTTGATGGAAAAGATAAAAGATGTTAAGGATCAATTGAACACACTGGTTACTGGAAGCGAAAATTTATCAAGTGACGAAATTATCCATGTCAGCAGAAAACTTGATAAAATGCTAAATGAATATGATGCACTGCTTAACAAACCTGAAAAATAATTTAAAGGGATATTCCATTAGAGAGGAATACCCCCTTATTTTTAGATAAGGAATGTAAACGGGTAGCCGCCAAAATTAGTTCCAAAACCAAAGCCGAAGAATGGATAAAATCCAAATCCAAACGGTCTTATGAATAAACGGTCATCCTCCGACCTGTACGGGTACATCCAATTTCCGTGGAAAAACGGGTTTGCTCCATAGCCGAAAGGCATTCCCCCAAAGCCAAACTGGTAAGGAAACTGGTTAGGAAACATTCCATATTGATTAAACGGGGAAATTCCGTCAAAGCCATATTGATATGGAAAATTATCATACCCCATCGGTCTGTTAGTTTCGTTATTTATATTCTGATCCATATTAAAACCTCCTTCATTGATTCCCTCTATAAATAGAATATGAAACATCTTAAAAATGGTTACTTTTTATTGCTATTATGTTATTTTGTAGCCGCTAAATTTAAAACTCCCTGAAACTAAATGTAAATATATTATGTAACACATAAAAATGCTATGAATATATTGTATTAAAATAATTATCAAAGGATGATAGCTATGAAATATAGGGAGCTGTTAGATCATATTGAGCGTAATGCAGCAAATTATACTGCCAAATACAGTACTTCAAGCGCAAATAGATCTACCGGCTGTAATGACGAGGACAGCAGATCCTGTTGCTCCTCCAACCAAAAATGCCATGCTCCCGGCGGAACAATATCCCGTCTCTATATACCGGCAGGTGCAACCTTCAATTACCTAAACCTGATTGAAGTGTCATCGCCAAGCGGGGTTAGTCTTGTTGTCAGAATACCGTTTCTCGGTGATTCTAAAGGCAGCGCATATCAAAATATAGACCTCTCGGATGTTTTGAAAATGTTTAGGACTGCTGGGGTTTCTGTGGAGGTAGAAAAGTAATATAATGATCTGTCAAAGATTTGCTAAAAAAAATTATCTTCCATGCAATTTTTTACTTATGTAATCATAGTTTATTGTAGTTTTATTTATGTATCCGATTTATTTCTATCTTTGATTAGGAGAGTTTTGTATGACTAATAAAGAAAAACTTAACATGCTTGAAGAATTGTTGGACATTGAAGAAAACACATTACAGGAGGATGCAAGACTGGATGAAATCAACCAGTGGGATTCCATGTCTGTGATTTCATTGATTGCTCTTTTCGATGACACCTTTGAAAGGGTTATTACACCTGAAGAAATAAAAGAATTTGTAACAATCAAGGACATTATTGACGAAATGGACAGAGGTGATGGCAATTGGCAACAGGAGTCTTAAGGAATGCAGGCATAAAGGGCATTGCCTGTGCTGTGCCGGATAATATCAAAAGAAGCGAAGAATATAACAGTACCTTTGGTGCTGACAGTGTACAAAAATTTATCAATATGACCGGTATAAAAAAACGTCATGTTGCTCTTGACCGTCAATGCACCTCCGATTTATGCTACGTGGCTGCAAAAAACCTACTGGAGAAATTGAATTGGGAACCTTCGTCCATAGATGCATTAATCCTTATTACCCAGACTCCAGACTATGCCGTTCCGCCGTCATCCTGCGTTTTACAGCACCGACTGGGGCTCAGCGAGGATTGTATAACCTTTGATGTGAATCTAGGCTGCTCCGCATACGTTTATGGAGTATGGATGGCTGCAACCATGATATCAACACAGAACCTTAACAGGGTACTGCTGCTTGTAGGTGATACCAGCAATTTCGGAATAAATCCCAATGACAGTGCCACAGCAATGTTATTTGGGGACGGTGGTACTGCTACTGCATTTGAGAGAACTGAAGGGAAAGAGATTAAATATGTTTTAAAAACAAAAGGATCCGGTTTTAAAAGTATAATTGTACCTGCAGGCCACGCAAGAAGCAGAGGCAAATCAAATATGGAAGCCTCCGATTATGCGTTATCAATGAACGGATCAGAAATATTTACCTTTACAATAACAGATGTTCCTAAAACAATTAAAAACTTTTTACAGCAGTATAATATTAGTGATGACAATATTGACAAATATGTTTTTCATCAGGCTAATCTCTTTATTCTTAAACATTTAGCCAAAAAGCTGAATATCCCGATGGAAAAAGTAGCTGTATCTATTGACAGGTATGGTAATACGAGCGGTGAGTCAATACCTTTGACACTTGTCGATGCATATGGCACAAAGAAATCAAGCGGCACTGCCAGATTACTGCTTAGTGGCTTTGGAATAGGACTTTCCTGGGGATGTATATATCTTGATATTGATACGTCGGTTTTCCTGCCCATGATATACACCAATGACTATTTCAGGGGGGGCTGAGACTGAATGGCAAACCCTATGGACTTAAGCGGTAAACATATCCTGGTTACAGGTGCTTCTTCGGGTATCGGAAAAGCAATTGCAATAACCATAAGCAGACTGGGAGCAAATGTAATTCTGCTTGCCAGAAATGAGGAGCGATTGAAGGAAACCTTTGAAGCACTGGAACCCGGTAATCACAGTTATTTTGTTTTTGACCTTAAAAATCTGGATGGTATTGAAAACTTAATTGAAACAATTTGCAACAGCGGACGAAAGCTGAGCGGCCTGGTCCATTCAGCCGGCATCTCGGTTACTACTCCGCTGCAATATTTGAAATTGGTAGATTTGCAAAACATAATGGCAGTTAACTTTTATTCTTTCATCGAGCTTGTGAAGCACTTTTCCAAAAGGAAAAACAATAACGAAGGCGGAAGTATAGTCGCTATTTCATCAATTTCAAGCAAAGCAGGTGCAAGAGGTCTTACTGCCTATGCTGCCAGCAAAGGTGCTTTAGAAAGTGCAGTAAGGTCTATGGCTTTGGACCTGGCACCCAGGAATATAAGAATAAACGCAGTTTCACCAGGTATAATAGCAACCCCGATTTATGACGGGCTGAGGACAATTGTAAATAATAATGACTTTGAAAATGACATAAAGAAAAGGCAGGTTCTTGGAGTCGGTAGTCCAGAAGATGTGGCATATTCTGCTGCATATCTATTGAGTGACGCTTCAAAATTCATTACAGGCACCTCAATGGTGGTTGACGGTGGATATCTTGCTCACTGAATAAACAAAAATAAAAGACATCAAGCTTAAAAAGTTGATATTGGTAGTTCTTATCCAATATCAACTTTTTGCGTTATTCAATTAATTAAGGCAATTCGGCAAAATTTTTAAGAACTTCAAAAATTTCAGGTGCTACTTTTTTAATATTGAGGGGTCTTATGTCTCTGTCAGACCAGGCATGGACTGTTTCGCCGGTAGCTATGACCCTGTTGTTTTTATTGTTTAAAATTGTATATTCAAATTTTATTTTTACATATGACATATGAGTAACGCTTGTAACTATTGTAAGTTCATCGTTATATTTTGCCGGAATTAAAAAATCACATACCAGTTTTGAAAGTGGAAGAGCCAAACCCATTTCCTTGATTTTAGAACTGGGGACTCCTGCTTTTTTTAAATATTCCCTTCTCCCCAATTCAAACAATAACGGATAATTGGTGTGGTGTACCACACCCATTTTATCTATCTGAGCTAAAGGAACATTGAAATTTGTTCTAGTATCCATTTTTATACGCTCCAATCTTAAAAATCTTTATGGCTTTGTAAATATCAGCACTGTCAAAAAATAAAGACATGAAATTCATGTCTCTATTAAACATGAAGGTCAAGTTATTTAGGTGAATCGGCAAATTCCACAAGTTCATTTTTTACTCTGTCAAGCAGTGTATTTATATCACTTCTATGGATGGACTTTTCATAGTATCCCATGGACATAGTAACAGTACCGTTATAAGTGCTTATCATAAGCAAAATACCGGGTGCGCGGACGACAGGAGAAATTATGCTGGCGTCATTTACTATATTTTTGCCGAATCTTATAAGGGATTTGGAGACATATCCCAAATTAGATAAAGTGGGGACGCATTTGTCTCCGCCGTATACGGGATATTCATCACTATCGGCTGCTTTTGGATTGACCTGGTAATAGGCAAGGGTTTCATCAAAACTCATCTTCTCTATACGTTCCAGACCTATTGCACTTTGGACGCCGGGATATCCGCTTTTAATTTCCCTCATGACAGGAATTACCCTGGATAAGGTCTCGTCAAAGGTCTCATTTACTTTCATGCTCAATTGCGTGTTCACAGAACCTGAAAAGTTTCTGATGGCTTCTGTCCTATGTTCAGGAAGATAACGTCTCAGATCAACAGTTACAGGTATTTCCATCGGGTAACCATATACGGGTTTGCCCATATCAAACATAGCTCTATAAAAAGCTGTTAGAATCAAATCATTTATTGTAGCGCCTCTGGATTTGGCGTATTCAGATATTTTTTCAAATTGGAGCTCTGAAAGCTTTCTGATTTCCATGTGAGTACAGTTTGATGAATCCTGCTGCCATGGGAAAGGCCATGTCGGAAGTAAAATCTCTGAACCCGGGACAAATGCGGAATCCAGGTCTGTGATGCCAAGCGACTCGAATAACCTGTCCTGATCGCTTCTGGTGCGATTCCTGGGTTCGGATACATAATCCTTGTTTTCATCTATAATGCTATATATATCTGCAAGCAGCTGTATATATTCCTTAACACCGGTTCCGTCACAGCACGCGTGGTTGACTTTTAAGGCCAGTACATCATTTTGTTCTGAACGTATTAGCCTAAGTTTAACCATAGGGTCTGTATCCATGTTCAATGGACTGTCTAGAAACCGTTTTACAGCTTGATCGGTATTATTGTTTTCTTCCAATGTACAGAGCACAATCTTGTCAAGGTCATCCCGGCGTTTCCAGAATGGAGGATTGTTTTCGACAAAACGGCAGCCGAATACCGGTTCAGCATCAAATGACAGCCTTACCGCTTTTGAAAGCTTATCATTGTCCAATTTTCCATCCAGTGTCATTATGGCTTGAATCTGACAATTAGCTATTCCGTAGCGTGCTACATAATTATAAATGTCATGTCCGTTAACCGGTAAAATATCTTCATTATCATCTTCCCCGAAGCTGTTTTTTGTATGATTCTGATATGCTTTATTAACGTTGTTATAATAATTCATAAGGTTTGATAAAACATTTCCGTTCATATCTTTCCCAGGGCTGACAGAACTGGGAAACAAATTAAAAAACGGATTTTCAGCTGTTTTGTACATATCGGAAAACATTTTGTATATCTTTCCCACATCAAAATAGTTTTCCAAATCTTCGTAGGGGATTTTGATTTTGGTATCACCGAATTTAAAAACAAGTTTCATAAACAACTCGCTCCACAAAAACAGATTTAGAACAATTCAGTCCCTAAACAATATGCTTTATTTATGACATCATGTTTTCTTTAATTTATCCAGTCGTTTATCAATCATATCCATAAGCCATTTGGTTTCTCCGGGGATTTTGTCCTTAAGCCTTGAAGCAGCTGCAGGGAGCATCCAGGCCTCAATATCTTCAATTTTGACTTTTGCAATTTTCATGTACTCCGATACAAAAGTCGAATATGTCAGCCATTTTGTATACATAATAGGTATACTCATAATTTCTGAAATACCATCCGGAATGGAAGGTGACTTCATGATTATACAAGTCCTGGCCACATCACTTAACGGGTCTCCCAAATATGCGCTGTTCCAGTCAATTGCAACCAATTTGCCGTCAGTATCCATAATGTTTTTAAAATGAAGATCTCCGTGGCATATACTTTTTGGATTGGGAAGCCTCTGAATATATTCCATAATTCTTGGTATCCGGTCTCCAAGTATTCGGGATGCGCGTTTCATTGTAGTTAAAAAGCGTTCCTCCTGGGAGGGCAGCCCTTCAGCTGTACAACCATGTATCTGATATTGTAAAGCTGCTATCTTTTTAGCGTAATAAAACAATTTCCAGGGTTCAGTTTCCAGATGTTTCATTATGGATTTTCCGTAAATCCGTTCAATAATTAATCCCTTACGCCCATCCACTTCGGTTAAGCCAAATGTTTTAGGTGAAGGAGCACCTGCATCATTAAGTATACTTCCGACTTTTGCTTCATGTGCAATCCACTCGTCACTAAAGCGTTCAAAATATAATTTGAGAACTCTATCCCTTTCCCATTCATATACCTCTGCTGTCATTCCTTTTCCTATCAGTTTTCCTTTTGACATAAGCGGCTCCTTATTCGTAAGCTCCAAAACTAGCTTTTTGGTGCTATTATTAATCCAGGTTCAGTTACATAATTAAAAATTTATGTCTTGTGATAATATATTATGGATTTACAAAATCAATTGTTACAATTATGTTAATCACGTAACAAAACAGAAAAAAAGATTTATGTAAAATACAAAACCCGGATTCCCGGGTTTTGCCAACTGTAAAATACCTATTTCTTATGTTTGCTTTCGGTAGTAGTTGTTGTGGTAGTGGTATTTGCGGCCTGGCTTTGGCTTGAAAAGAATTGTGCCAGTACATTCTGTTCCTGTGCAACGGAATTGAGCACTCCGCCCAATGCTTGTAAATATTGCGCCAGCATTGTATAGTTAGTGGAATTCTGTGTACACATCTGTGCCATAGTACTCTGCATTTGGGCAGCCGCACCCTGGAACTTTGAATACTTCTTCTGCATCTTGGTCATCATTGCCTGAAGTTGTTCAGTAAGTATATTCATTTGAGGCATATTAGCTGACATTCTGCGTCACTCCTTAACTCTAAATCAAACTATCAGATTTTATATAATATGGATTTTATGTATACATTGTGATTACCTATCTCCTAAAAATCCACATAATTATTTAACTTTTTTTCTTTGATTTTTTTGTGGTAGAGTAAATCTACTGATTAAATTACCAATACCGAATAGTTTACCTGTTTTTATGTAACATTTTATGTACCGTTCCATATTATGATATTACAGGTGTAGCCGCAGGTTTTATTCGCTTTATGTAAACTTGCAGCCATCATTAAATTTTATTTTCGAGGTTAACTGTTATGAAAATTAAATTAAATCCGGACAGAACTAAAATTAAGTCAATAAAAGTTTCACCAGACATCATTCCTGCCGACGGCCATGATATTTGCAATTATGTCTTTCGTTACGGCATGGCCAACTTTCAAATTCAGGCAGTATTAAGGCTGGACGGCAGGCTTGATTTTGTAAAGCTATTGAAGGCAGTGCGTCTTTCCATAGATGCCGAACCTGTTCTGGGATGTCGTTTTGTTTGTAGTGATCCGCCATATTGGAAACGTTTGGATGATATAGATAATGTCAGGTTCTGCACCATGGTAGAAACGAATGATACCGACACTGCTGTGAAGCGGTTTTTGGAAAGTCCTCTGGACATGGATAATGGTCCGGTACTCAAGTTAAAACTTGTACGTTCGGACTCTTTTGACACAATATGTATAAAGATTAATCATGCATGCAGCGATGGTGCCGGTGTAAAAGAATATGTCACTCTGCTTTCGGATATATATTGCCGTTTGTACAGTGACGTTAATTATGTGCCAACACCAAGTATACGGACAAAAAGTGACCACAGGAAATTATTTAAAGCTGTTGGAATAAAATATCCCACAGCTACCGTTGTTGTTCCCCAAAAAAGTCCAACACCCCTTTGGAAATTCCCATGGAAAAATATCCGTCAGACTGAATCCCGCTATGCAATATGCAAGCTTTCCGACGGTGAACTGGATAAGCTGAAGAATTATTCAAAATCCAAGGGTGCAACAATTAATGACTTGATTCTTACTGCCTATTACAGAGCAATGTTTAAAATATCCAAGCCCCCCTATGGGATACCTATGGATATCCCTCTAACCGTAAGCTTGCGAAGGTATCTGCCTGAGCAAAAGGCTGAAGCTATAAGAAATCTTTCAGGAGGCTTTATGACAGCCTTAAAAAGGAAGCATCATGAATCATTTGAAGGAACATTATCAAGAGTCATGTCCCGAACCAGGAATATAAAAACCGGACATCCGGGTATTGAGAATGCAATATGGGCAGAGTATGTTGAGAAAATGGATTTCCGTCAGTTCTGCAATCACTACAAAACTTTGTCGAAAATAAACGATATGAATTCGCTGAACCCTTTTTATAAACTATATGGCTGCAGTCCGGCATTGTCAAACTTGGGCCTTCTTTCAGCTACTCCCATAAAATTCGGTGATACTGCTGTAATCGATGCACATATTCTCCCTCCAACCGTGCGGGCTCCGGGATTTCTGCTTTTGGCAGGAAGTTATAATGGCGTACTGACTCTTACATTAGCCTACTATAAGTCTACTGTTCACAGGGTTGATATGCAAAGGGTCATAGAAAAGATAAAAGAAGAGCTGGTTAAAGTTATTGAAGATTAATTGCTTAGACATTTAAAGGCCCTGAGTTTATTGCTTTTCAGGGCCTTTTTC
>JAUZPR010000014.1 GCA_030705825.1 Bacillota bacterium
CTTTGCCCCTTATCCTTTTTTATATTGAGCTTTTCACCGGTAATGCTTTCAATTAGATCCGGGTCTATACATCTGGCATGCTTTATGCCCAGTTCGGATAAGTCTATCTCTTCGGCACAGGTTTCAAGCTGTAGATTATAAGATTCCGCTATTTTTGAAAGGTTTGCCGCAATATATTTCTTCTCCTCCTGCGTTATATCCCTAACCTTCAATTCTTTTAGATTTCTTTCCGCTTTTTTATAAAAATCCAAAAAACTAATAATGCACTTATCGGTATAGCCGCTTAGTTTACTTGCTAAGATTTCAAAATATTTAATATGGTATTCTATTGATATACTGTCATTTACCAGTATGGGGTCGTATCTCCAGATCACTTTGTTTTTGCCTATTTTAGAAGAGAGCTTTTTAAATGTATCTATGATTTCAGCCTTTTTTGGGACATTTGCCTCTATTCCCGTATCATAGGGATTTAGCGTAAACTGAAAATAATAATTATAGCCGTTGATGATATCCAAATTATCAAGCATCCTTGCAGGATTTTTTGTCCAGAAAACAATACAATCTACAACGTCTCTTTTGAGGCTTAATGTATAGACGCTGTGAAGGTTCATTGGATTCCGGACCATTACGTATCCCTCTTTTATTCTATTAAAGAACCAATCGCTGTAAATGGCGGGAATGTCAGTTCTTCTGCTTGCACTGATTATCATTGTCAAAACCTCCGGTCAAACAACTGGCATTAACAGGTTGATAATATTAATAATAACCTTATGCATCTGTTTTTTCATCCGGTGTAATAAAAAATTTCCTGACTTCCATTTGTTTTTGTCTTATTTGTTCTAAAAAAGCAAACTTTTGTATTAAATATATATACTTTGATGGTATAATCAGTTTACAGAATATCTTTAACACTCCATTTTAGCCCTTATTCACGATAGAAAAGGCGGGGTGCAATGAATAGAAAAATCGACAAAAAGCGTATTTTTATAGTACTGTCAATTATTTTGATAACACTGTCTTTTTTTGTTTACATTCTAGGTTTTCCTAATACTGATAAAGGCGGGCTTCGCCCCAAAGACGGGATACTTGATCTTGAAAACTGGAGCCCGGATAACGGTATCTTAAGTTTAGCCGGGGGGTGGAATTTTTACTGGAACAGTTTCCTGACTTATCAGAATATCACCAAGGACAATCCCGGGCTGGATGTAAAGGCTAATATACCGGAGGTCTGGAATAAATATAAAATGAACGGCAAAAATCTGCCCGGTTTTGGCTATGGAACCTATACGATAAAGGTAGTAAATGCTTCTGTCGGAAAACCGCTGGCTTTAAAAATTCCTATATTAGCTACGGCTTATCAATTATATATCGATGATAATCTTATTTCCTCAAGCGGTAAGGCCGGCAGGGATAAAGAACATTTTTCACCCGGTTATAAACCACAGGTGGCAGAATTTACACCTGCTAAAGAGAGTTTTGAAATAATTGTTCATGTTGCCAATTTTGTTTATGCCCAGGGGGGTATGTGTTATCCGATAAGTATGGGCACGCCCGGGCAAATACAGAGTATGGAAAGGTCTACCGACGACAAGGATTTGATACTATTCGGCGCCCTTATAATAATGGCTTTTTATTATATCAACATTTTCCTGCTTCGCAGGGAGGATAAAAGCAGCCTGTATTTTGCATTGATATGTGTCATATTGGCAACTACGACGGCTATATCAGGTGATTATCTTATATACCGCCTTATACCCGGCATTAGCTTCAAGGAAATAATAGCCGTCTATTATATTATTCTCTGCTGGTTTCCTGTTTGTGCCGCCTTTATTATTGAAGCACTGTTCCCTGAGGATAACTCAAGGAAAGTTCTGAGAGCAGCTTTTGTTTACGCTATTATCATGTCTCTGATTATTCTGTTGACTCCTGTTTCCTTCTATTCAGGCTTGGTCTATGTCATTGATGCAGCCGGAATTTTAATCGGAGTGTATTGTATCATTACTTTAACCATATCCTTCCTGAGAGAAAGAAAGGATGCTTTGATAGTGTTTCTGGGAGCTTATATCGCCGGTACATGTGCAGTGTATGATATGCTCTTTCAAAGCAGCACAACTAAACTGGCGTCCCTGGTAATGCTGATAGTTCAGCCCTTCGTACTTGCCAAAAGGTTTTCAGAGGCATATAAAAATGTTAGTTATATGTCCCAAAAACTGCTTAAGCTTGACAAGCTGAAGGATGAATTTCTTTCGAACACTTCACATGAGCTTCGAACACCGTTAAATGGAATATTGGGTATTACCGATGCAATGATCAAGGGAAGCGACGGCCAGTTGAACCAACGCCAAAAGCAGGATCTTTCCCTTATAGCCAGCAGCAGCCGAAGGCTTGCTAATCTGGTCAATGATATTCTGGATTATTCAAAACTGAAGGTCGGAGATTTGAAACTGGATATAAGGCCTATACGGATAGAGGGACTAATTTATACTGTTGTAAATGTTTTAAGGCAGCTGAATACAGAAAAGGACTATGAGATTCTATCTGATATAAGTGGAGAGCTTCCATATGTAATGGCTGATGAAAACAGAGTAATACAGGTTTTGTACAATCTTTTAGGCAATGCCATAAAATTTACCACGAATGGATATATAAAGGTGACAGCAAGAAAAGCTGGGAAAATGCTTGAAATATGTGTCAGTGATACCGGAGAGGGAATACCTGCCGGGAAGTTGGAGGATATATTCAAATCCTTTGAGCAGGTGGATACTTCACTTACCCGTGCCCATGGGGGTACCGGCCTTGGTCTTCCAATTACAAAACATCTTATAGAATTGCAGGGGGGAAGTATCTGGGTAGAGTCATATCCGGGAAAGGGTTCTAAGTTTTATTTCACACTACCTTTGGCTGAAAATGTTCCTGTAGTAAATGAACAAGCTGCTTCAGTATCTGAATTGACTGCTGCAAGTGCAGAAGAAATTCCATCGGATGCGGAAACATCTGCTGAAGGTATCAGGATTCTGTTGGTTGATGATGATGCTGTAAACCTTAAGGCAGAAGCAGCAGTACTAAAACTGGGTGGATATAGTGTAAAAGTAGCAAACAGCGGTAAAGCGGCGCTGGGGGAGTTGGAGAAAAACACCGGATATGCACTTGTTATATTGGATGTTATGATGCCTGAAATGTCCGGTTATGAAGTATGCAGAAAATTCAGGGACATAAAGCCTGCTTTTGATCTCCCGGTACTAATGCTGACTGCCAAGGCCTCAACACAGGACATTGTTTTAGGTTTTGAAGCCGGAGCCAATGATTATCTGCCCAAGCCCTTTGAGCCTGAAGAACTGTTGGCCAGAGTAAGAACACTGGTCAACCTCAAATTGTCGGTTGATAAGGCAATGGCTGCCGAGGTGGCATTTTTACAGGCACAGATAAAACCGCACTTCCTGTTTAATACCCTGAATACCATATCCTCCTTCTGTGATAGTGACCCTGCCCGTGCGCAAGTCCTTATTGACGAATTTTCAAATTATCTAAGGCACTGCTTTGATTTTAAGAGCCTTGAATCCTTTGGCTCATTGGAAAACGAACTGAATCTGGTCAGGTCCTATGTCGAAATACAGAAAGCTCGCTTTGGGGAACAGCTACAGGTAGTGTTTGATATAGAAGGCAGGGTAAATGCCAGGCTGCCGCTGCTTTCAATACAGCCTCTTGTAGAAAATGCAGTTAACCACGGATTGCGGAAAAAAGGCGGTAAAGGGATCATTACCATATCCGTAAGGAAGTTTTCCGGGGAAGTGCAAATTTCCGTAAAGGATGACGGTCAGGGTATTGAACCTGAAAAGCTGGAACATCTGCTGGAAGAAGAATCGGGCCGGGGTATAGGCTTATGGAATATAAACAGGAGACTTAAAGGAATATATGGAAAAGGTTTAATTATAGAAAGCTCGCCAGGAAAGGGTATCAAAGTAACCTTTTCAATTCCGCAGGGGGGTGATTTGAATTGATAAGGGTTATTGTTATTGACGATGAACTTCCCTCTCTGAACAGGCTTAAGAAGCAGCTTGAAGACAGCGGAAAGGTTAAGGTTCAAGGTTCATTCACCGGACCTTTGGAGGCCCTCGCATATCTTGGAGAAAACAAGGTGGACGCGGTATTTCTGGATATAGAGATGCCGGATATTGACGGGATAGAGCTTGCAAGCCGCACCCTGGACCTGCAAGGAAACATAGCAATTGTCTTTGTGACAGCCTACAACCAGTATGCAGTTGAAGCCTTCCGGCTTAATGCGCTGGATTATCTTTTAAAGCCAGTATCTCAGGAGAGATTGCAGGAAACGCTATGCAGAATAATTGATGAAAGGGGCATTACTTTAGACAACAAAGGACTTAGCATATCGTGTTTCGGGAAATTCTGTGTAAAAGCCGGTGGTAAGGAAGTCAAGTTCCGTACTGAAAAGGCGGAAGAACTTTTGGCTTATCTTATTAACAGCAGAGGTGTTTATTTAAGCCGGAACAATATAATAGACTGCCTTTGGGAAGATTTTGAAGGCGACAGGGCTGTTGTCCATTTCAACACTACTCTTCACAATATAAAAAGGGCGTTGCTTCCATATGACGTCAGGATTTCCATCCAGTACGATCGGGGTAATTATCGGATGGATAGTGAAGGAATAAACTGCGACTATTTAAAATTTTGTAATTTTATAGAACATAACCCTAAGGCTGATTCGGATAACATTATGAATTATGAAGAAACAGCTTCACTATATACGGGAGAATACCTTTCAGGCTGGAGTTCTATCTGGGCTGGAGGAAAAAGGATTATGCTTGAAGAGCAGTTTATCCTACTTATGCTTGAACTGGCGCGGTATCATAGGAGTATCAGCAACTATCAAAAGGCGTTGGAATGGTTAAAAAAAGGATTTCTGTATGAACCTCTCCACCGGGAATTGAACTACAGGCTCATAGAAACGTTACTGCTAATAAATGAGCGAAGTATTGCCATCAAATACTACGAGCTATATAAGGACAGCCTTGCCAAAAAGCTGAAGACAGAGCCGGATGCTGCTTTTAAACAGCTCTTGGAAAAGGTGTGATAGGAAACATAAAATCAATCTGGCTAAAAAAGCACATGAATACTCATAAAAAGGTTTTATGTGCTTTTTTATGTCCTGTTCAGTGACGGTTCAGTGGCTGGATATAAAATAATATGAAGAATATAAACTTTTTATCTTATATATGCTCGAAAAAAGTATTACAAGAACGGGGGAAACTGATTTGAAAAAGGCAGTAAAAAAGATATTTTCTCTTATTTTAACAGCAGCTATAATTGTCAGCCTGTTTCCTGTATTGGCCACACCGGTGTATGCTAACAGTCTGACCGTATCCAATTTAAACGACAGCGGTTCCGGCTCACTGCGTGATGTTATCACCAATGCTGCAGCGGGGGATGTAATAGGCTTTCAAAGCGGCTTGAACGGTACTATTGTACTTTCAAGCCAATTGATTATTAATAAGGATCTGACCATTAAAGGACCGGGAGCCGCAAACCTTACAATAAGCGGCAACAATCAATGCCGCGCCTTTTTGGTTACAGGTGGTAATGTGTTCATATCTGATCTCACAATAGCCAATGGTAAAGCCGTTGGTAACAGCGGAGGTACAGGAGGAGACGGTCACTACGGGGGCGGTGGCGGCGGAGGTGGCTCTGCAGGCGGAGGCGGCGGCTTACTGATAAAGGGCGGTATGGCAATCATTTCAAGCGTTACGTTTTCCGGTAATACGGCTGTTGGCGGTACGGGCGGCACAGGCGGCTATGCATACCTGACCGGCGGCGATGGACCTGGCGGTGCGGGTGGTGCCAGTGATTTGCTCGATGGCTCGAAAGGCGGCGAGGCCGATTTTATAGGCAACGGCGGGCCTTACCAGCATGACGGCTTCAGGTATGGTGGAGGCGGAGGCGGCTATGGCGGTTATAGCGGTTACCCATCAGGCTCCAGCGGCGGTGACGGTGGGGCGTATATCCAACAATCAGGCGGTCTCGGCGGTCATGGTGGGGCTTATTACCTTAGTGCCGGAGATGTCAAGTCGGGTGTGCTTGGCGGAAACGGAGGATATGGTGGTAACGGCTTGGGCGGAGCAGCCTGCCTGATGTCCGGATCACTTAAAATGGGTAACTGTACATTTTCCGGCAACAGTGCTACCGGTGGGACCGGAGGCCAGGGCGGACGAAGTAATTTTGGTTTTGTTGAAATTGTATTTGGTGATGGAAAGCCCTCCATGTCCGGCTACTATTATGGCGGTACAGGCGGCGGCGGAGGCGAAGGTATGGGTGGAGCCGTTTATGTCAGTGAATATTCGGATTCCAGTTCAATAGAGAATTGTACGTTCAGCGGCAATAGTGCCAACGGGGGTACAGGTGGTGCACCGGCTGATGGAATAACCGATAGTCTTGGTTTTGAGGACTTTAGCAAAGCCGGGCCTCCAAGTATGGGCGGTTCAATAGGAGGCAGCTTTTGTGCCGATATTTGCAGTTACGCTTCAAGAAGTACAGGCATCAGAAATTTAAAAGGTACCGGAAACAACACTACTAACGGTACTTATGAAATCCCAGGCCCTAATGCAGGAGAAAGCAGAGTGACCACCAGTACTTACAGTTTGACGGCTGATGGCACATCAACTGCAACTATTTATGTAAATCTTTGTGATGCCGGCAGGTTACCGATATTTGGGGATCCTCTGGTTTTGGAGCAGAACACAGGGAATTCCGTAATATCTCCGACAGGTGCAACTACCGACATAAACGGAAATGCAACTTTTACAGTAAAATGTGCAACTCCGGGATCGGAAACTTATACTGTCAGGGATACAGCATACAATATGACAGTAGGGCAGGTCACACTTGATTATCTGCCTCCAGCTCCGTATAAATGCACGGTTGCAGCAAATCCTTCAAGTGTTACGGCAAATGGCTCCGATAGTTCAACTATTTCTGTAACTCTGAAGGATGAAAATGGTTGTATAGTAAGAGGTAAAACGGTTGTACTGGATCAGGGCAGCGGGAATTCGAATATTTCTCCGGCAAGTGGCATAACAGACGGCAATGGAACGGCTAAATTTACCATAACTGATGCAAACGTTGAAAAAGTTACATATACCGCAACCGATACAACTGATAATGTTACGGTTGTACAAACAGCTTCTGTTGATTTCACAATCGGTTTGCCCGATGCCGGGAAATCTGTGGTAACAGCCGGTAAGACCAGTGCAGCAGCTAACGGTACCGACAGTTCAAATATCACAGTTGTGTTGAAGGATCCTATCGGTCATCCGGTAAGCGGCAAGACGGTAACTCTGGACCAGGGAGCAGGACATTCCCGGATTTCACCGGCTGCTGCTGTTACAGACATCAGCGGAACTGCCATTTTTACAGTAACCGATACCTATGCCGAAAAAGTGACATATACGGCTAAAGACACGACCGACAACAACATAACGTTAACGAATAACGTTTCCATAACTTATAATCAATCAGATTGGATCGTTAATACATTAAATGATGATGGTAGCCTGGGGACATTGCGTTACGCAATAGATAACGCACCTCCCGGAACCACCATTAATTTTGACAGCGGGTTAAACGGGAAAATCACGTTATCAGGCCAGCTGCCTGTAATAAATAAAAACCTGACAATTGACGGTACAGGCGCAAGTATAACCATAAGCGGAAACAATTACCGCGTCTTTAAAGTGGATGGAGGTACTGTATCTCTAAAGAACCTTACCATAGCAGATGGGAGAGCTGTTGGGGGAGATGGCTATGGGGGCGGCTTATGGGTCACAAACGGAACAGTATCGGTAAATAATATTACCTTCAATAATAACGGAGCCTGCGGCGCAGGAGGTAGCAACAATTTTTATGGCAGCGGCGCTAACGGTTACAGCGGCTTTGGCGGTGCTGTTGCGGTTAGCGGAGGCATATTGACAATAACAGGCAGTGAATTTGACAGCAACTTTGCCAACGGCGGCGGTGGCGGCGGTTCTTATGGCGGTTATGAATACACTGGCGGTAATGGCGGTAACGGCAACGGCGGGGGAATTTATGTCAGTTCCGGTACTGTTACCATAAGCAGCTGCAATTTTGACAACAACAGCGCTAACGGGAGCAATGGTGGGACAGGCTATACCGGAGGTAACGGTGGCAGCAGCTTTGGCGGTGCTGTTGCAATGAGCAGCGGTTCATTGACTATCAATGACACCCAATTCAACGGCAACAGTGTAAACGCAGGTAACGGAGCTTCCGGCGTTAATAACGGCAGCGGAGGCAGCGGCAGCTATAAGGATATATATATTAAGAACGGTATAGTAAGTGTAAATAACTCAACTTTTGATCCTGGAGATAATATATATTTAAATCCGGCTAAGGCCGATGCCGGAACATCAATCATTACAGCAGGACCTGACAATACACCTGCCGATGGTACCGCAGCTATTACCATTAAGGTTACCCTTAAGGATGCCAACGGCGGGCAGCTGGGAAACGGCAAGACTGTGACTCTGAAATCCAGCAGCAATGGTTCAAATATAGTACCGGTAAACAACGGTCTTACCGACAGCAGCGGCACGGCTACCTTTACAGCGACTGAAACCAATAGCGGAGCAGTCACCTACACAGCTGTAGATACTACAGACAATGTGACGTTAAGCCAGACAGCTGCCGTTACTTTTAAATCATTTGATTGGATGGTTACCAGCACAAACGACAGCGGCTTTGGAACATTACGTTATGCTGTACAAAATGCGCCGTCAGGAGCCACAATAACCTTTGACGATGGACTTTCTGGCCCTATTATACTGCAAAGTCCTCTGTCTGCAATAAATAAGGATCTGACCATAGACGGTACAGGTGCTGATGTTACTATTAGCGGTAATTCCAATCGTGTATTCGAAGTGGATGGAGGATCAGTGACTATCAAGAACCTTACTATAGCAAACAGCGCTGCTTATGGAAGCGGCGGGTCTCCCACTGTAAACGGAGGAGACGCTAAAGGCGGTGGGATACTGATAATGGATGGTACTGTATCCATAAAGAATGTTATTTTCAATAACAATATAGCGTCAGGCGGTAGTGGTGTATGGGATCAATGGCGGTATGCCGATGGAGGCAGTGCCTACGGTGGAGCTATTTTTATAAATAACGGATCACTTACCATAACAAACAGCCAGTTTATAAACTGCAGCGCCAACGGCGGAAATGGTGGCATAGCACAATCTCCACATAGTTATGATAGAGGCGGCAGAGGCGGCAGCGGTTATGGAGGTGCTATTTATAACAATTCAGGATCGCTGACCATAACAGACAGCCAGTTTAATGGAGATAATACAGTCGGAGGCAAAAGGGGTGCCGATCCAGGCAGTAACGGAGGGGGCTATGGTACGGACATTTACAACCAAAGCGGTGTAATAACTCTGAGCAATGTAACCTTGGACCCAGGTAGCAGTTATTATAACGAATCTCCAGCTGATGCCGGACATTCAACAGTCACAGCCGGTCCGTCCGGGGTTTTATCTGATGGAGCAGCATCTTCTTCTGTCATAGTTACAATAAAAGATTCCAATGGAAGTCCGTTGGCCGGAAAGTCAGTAACCCTAAGCCAGGGAACTGGGAGTTCGAGCATTATGCCTTCTACTGAGGCTATTACCGATATCAGTGGAAGAGTGATCTTTACTGTGTCTGATACCAAAGCCGAGAAGGTATCCTATACAGCAATGGACACAACAGACAACTTTACTGTAACCCAGACGGCTACAGTTACCTTCCTGCCACCAGACGCTGAGCAATCTGCTATCACAGCCAGCCAGACAAGTGTGACGGCAGACGGATGTGATAAATCAACCATTACGGTTACTTTGAAGTATTCCGATGGAACTCCGGCAGCCGGTAAAAAAGTGATGTTGAGCCAGGGTGCCGGTAGTTCGAATATTTCACCTTCTGCAGGGGCTATTACAGACAATAACGGAACAGCAATCCTTACGGTGACTGATGCCAAAGCTGAGCAGGTGACTTATACAGCTGTTGATTCAACCGATGATATAAAGGTGACCCAGCAAGTTGCTGTAACATTTAACGCATATGACTGGGTAGTATCCGGCCTAAGTGATGACAATACTCCAGGAACGCTGCGTTATGCCGTGCAGTATGCACCTACAGGGACTGAGATTACCTTTAAGGCCGACCTTAAAGGAACTATAACGCTTGAAAGCCCGCTGCCTGTAATTAATAAGGATCTGACAATTGATGCTTCGGGTGCTTCTGTGACCATAAACGGTGACAATAAGTACCGTGTCTTTGAGGTAGACAGCGGAACTGTTTGTATAAAGGGCATCACCGTAGCTAATGGTAAAGCTGTAGGCAGCGATGGTTCGAAAGGATTGGACAGTACTAGTTATGCTTATAATGGAGACAACGGTATTGCCTGCGGCGGAGGCGGACTGCTCATTACCGATGGTACAGTGTCTATTGATAATGTTATTTTCAAGGACAATAGTGCAATTGGGGGCAGCGGCGGTAACGGAGGAAACGGCGATGTAAACGGCGGTAACGGGGGCAGTGGCGGCGACAGCAATGGGGGAGCTGTTTTTGTTGACTCCGGTTCGCTAAGTATCACTAACAGTACGTTTACCGGCAATAAAAGTATTGGAGGTGC
Organism: Bacillota bacterium; assembly: GCA_030705825.1. Lineage (GTDB taxonomy): Bacteria > Bacillota > Clostridia > Acetivibrionales > JANLFN01 > JAUZPR01. Next base: position 10,700 of record JAUZPR010000014.1, read on the forward strand.
CGGGGGAGACGGCGGCTACGGTAATGTTTACTATGGCGGTAAGGGCGGCAACGGCGGTAACGGTTATGGAGGTGCAATTTTTGTGGGTTCCGGATCGTTGACCATTACGAACAGTACTTTTGACACTAATACTGTGACTGGCGGAAGTAATGGCAAGGGCGGCAACGGCTGCAGAATCCTTTGTAACGGAAGTAACGGAAACCCGGGCAATGCAGTTGCTTTGGATTTATATAGCAAGGAAGGTATAGTTATAATAAACAATGTAACTTTCGAGCCTGGAAACAATAGCTTTTATAACTCTTGTCCCGGCAATTCCGGACAGTCCACAATTACATCCGGTAAAGCAAGTGTACTGTCGGATGGAGTCAATTCCTCTACTATTACAGTTATAATCAAAGACGCTAACGGATGCCCAGTACCCGGCAGGTCAGTGACTCTAAGCCAGGGAACCGGAAGTTCTGGCATTTCACCTTCTGATACTGCTTTTACAGATATTTGTGGAATAGCAGTATTTACAGTAGCCGATAAAAAGGCAGAACAGGTTACCTATTCTGCTATAGACACCACCGACAATGTGACCGTGACACAGACGGCGACAGTAAATTTCCTGCCTCCAGATGCAGGACAATCTACGGTCACATCTGATATGACCAGTGTCACAGCCGATGGTAACGATAAAGTGACTATAACGGTGACTTTAAAGTATACCGACGGTAGTCCGGCAACCGGCAAGACAATAATCCTAGACCCGATAAACGGCAGATCGAACATTTCACCTGCATCGGTCATTACAGATCAAAATGGTATGGCGACCTTCAGTGTGACCGATAACAAGACCGAGATTGTGGAGTATTTTATAGAAGACTCTACAGACAATATCAGGCTGACCCAAAAAGCAGTCATAACCTTTAATTCATATGACTGGCAGGTTTATAGTCTAAACGATGATACCAGTCCCGGAACACTGCGGTATGCTGTACAAAATGCCCCAGCAGGGACAACAATTACCTTCCGGAGTAACCTTAACGGATCTATAACACTTCAAAGTCCTCTACCGGCTATTAATAATGACCTGACCATTGACGGATTGGGGACTAATGTGACTATCAGCGGCGGGTACCGGTTCCCAATATTTAAGGTGGATGGAGGGAGTGTGTCCATCAAAAACCTGACATTGACAGATGGTTTTTATGGTAATTATTATGGTGGCGAAGTTGATTTCAACGGTTGCGCTCTGTTAGTTATGAATGGCACAGTGTCTGTTAATAACGTTACCTTCAGTGATAACAATGCCACAGGTGGCGAGGGATATTCCGGAACTGGCGATAACGGCGGCAATGGAAAAGGTGGCGCAATTTATATAAACGATGGCTCTCTGAGTATTATAAACAGTACATTTACTGGCAATAGTGCAAATGGCGGTTGGGGAGGCTACGGGGAGTATAGTGAAACCGGCGGAAATGGCGGAAACGGAGAAGGCGGTGCTATTTACATCAACAATGGTTCAGTAATTGTTAAAAATAGTATGTTTTCAGGTAATAGTGCCACCGGTGGAGGTGGCGGAGAAGGCGGTTATGGAATGTACAGTAACGGCGGAAACGGTGGTAACGGCGGTAATGGAAACGGTGGAACTATATTTGCTGATTCGGGTTCGCTGACTGTTATAGACTGTACATTTGACGGTAATGCCGTAACCGGTGGCAGCAACGGTATGGGCGGCAGTTACAACTATTTATTTGGAGGCTTACACAACGGGAGTCCTGGCAGCACTGGCAACGCCAGAGCAGTCGATTTCTACAATAACAGCGGTACAGTAACCATGAGTAAAGTAACACTGGACCCAGGAAGCAATTCATACTATAATCTTACTTCAGGTTGCATCGTAACCTTCGATTCGCAGGGAGGCAGTCCGGTACCGGGTATAGGCGAAAGCCCAAATTCCAAGGTAAACCAACCGACTGCTCCAACAAGAACTGGGTATACCTTCGACGGCTGGTTTAAGGAGTCCTCCTGTACTAACAAATGGGATTTCAGCACAGATACTGTATCGGATAATATAACTCTCTATGCGAAGTGGTCTGCGATAACCTATACAGTCAGCGTATCGGCCAAGCCCTCTGCAACTGGTTCGGTAACCGGCGGAGGTAAATATATCTATGGTGACAGTGTAATAGTCAAAGCTGTACCCAAAAGCGGATATATATTTACCGACTGGACAGAAAACGGCACCGAGGTAAGTATAAATTCAGAATATACCTTCACAATGGATGCGGCAGACAGGACACTTGTGGCTAATTTCAGTTCTATTACCTATACTATCGCCGATATCAATGACCAAACCCTAGCTACGTTGATTGAAGGATATTCTTCAAATACACAGAAGGCAAATACAATAACTGTAACAAGAACCGGCTCGGGAGAATTGGAAGACCTTAAAACAGAATTAGGTGGAACAGATGCCGACAGCTTTGTCATAACTCAACCAGATAAAACAACACTTGATTCGGTTAATCCGGCCACGACCTTTACAGTTAAAGCCAAGGACGGTCTGATAGCAGGAACTTACAATGCAGCAGTGACAATTACAGCTGATAATATGACACCGGTGACTTTCAATGTAACACTAACAGTCAGAACAGGGGTTAGTGCAACCCTTTCAACTGCCAATGCAAGCTTTGACAAAAACCCTGCAAAGCAGGCTGATGTGAACACAAGCATTACCTGGAACGATGTAGGCTCGGTTACAGATATCAAAGCAGGAGGTACGTCCATTGGAGCGGGGAACTTTACTGTATCAGGAAATACTCTGACCATTAAACACGGGTATCTGGCATCACTAGCACCAGGAGACCTTGAACTGACGGTAGAATTTGACTCCGGCAGTACTTCAGTGCTGACAATAAGCATTGCCGATACCACACCGCCTGTTATCAGCCCTAGTGTCAAGAGTTATGATCTGAACAGTCCGTCCGATGTCAGTACTGATATAACCTGGTACAGTGCAAAATCAGTTACCGATGTTGTATACGGGTCCGATAGTTTGACTGCCAACGATTTTACAATTACAGGGAGTACCTTGACAATAATGAACAGTTACCTGGCGTCCAGGAATTGTTCCGAAGGGGATACATTAAAATTTGATATAATGTTTGACACCGGCGATACCTCAAGCTTGACTGTCAATGTGGTAAACAACTATGTTAAAAGCCCGGACGCTGCCTTAAGTGACTTGAAAGTTGGCGGAACTACTGTTAACGGCTTTGATCCAGGTGTTTATACATATGACGTTGAACTGCCGTATAACACCCCATATAACAGTCCATCGGCTGCTATCGAGGCTGTTGTGAGCGATTCGCATTCTTCCCGTGATATTACACCGGTTGCTGGTCTGCCAGGTACCGCCACAGTTGTGGTAACGGCTGAAGACAGTACAACTATAACATATACTATTAATTTCACACTGGCTGCAGATAATGCGCCCAGCCTTAAGGCAGGAGTAGCAACTGCCGCAAATGCTTCTGTAACAGTCAACAGTGCATTTAACCTTAATCTCTCAACCATATTCGAAGATACTGATAACGACACTTTAACCTATTTGGTATCTATCGACGGTGTGGCTCCGGCTTCAGCCGATCAGAATTTCACCTATACACCGACATCAGCAGGTTCAACCGTTCTGGAATTTAAGGCCAATGATGGGACCTTGGATTCCACCGATACCTATACTGTAACATTGACTGCCGCAAGGCAAGGTGGCGGAAGTGGTAACAGCGGAGGAGGTAACAGTGGAAGTGGCAACGGCGGTGGCGGAGGTCCAGGCGCTCCGGTCGTTACACCTCCGGCGGAGACAAATAATTCTCAGACAATTGTTTCAGGAAATACCATAACATCTACAGCAACCACCGATAATAGCGGTAAAGCATCAACAACAGTCCCACAGCAGCAAATGAGCAGTGCTATAGACAATGCTGTTTCAATAGCTGAAAACCAGGGTCAGGGTACAGTAGCCAAAGTTGAAATCAAGGTTCAAGCACCAGACAATGCTGCGGCAGTTGAAACCAGTATTCCTGCAGAGGCTGTTAACAAGGCAGTGGATAATGGAATACAGGCTATTACGGTAACTACTCCTGTAGCTGTTATAACTTTTGACGATAAGGCACTTTCGACCATATCGACAGAAGCAACTGGAACAGTAAAGATAACAGCTTCGAAGGGCGATGCCTCGGCTCTTCCGGCTGAAACCCAGCAACTTGTAGGTGACCGTCCGGTATTCAACTTCAGCGTTACCAGCGGAGATAAGACAATATCGCAATTCGGAGGAAATGTTTCGGTAACGGTGCCTTACACACCCAAGGCAGGGGAAGATTTAAACGCCATTGTTATATACTATGTCAATTCAGAGGGTAAACCCGAGCTTGTAAGCAACTGCAGATATGATCCTTCAACCGGCAGCATAACATTCGGAACAAGCCATTTCTCAAAATATGCCGTAGGTTATAATAAAGTAACCTTCAAGGATGTATCCGCAAAGGCATGGTACAACGATGCAGTTGATTACATGGCAGCCAGAGGTATTACAACTGATACTGTAAATGGCAATTACTCCCCTGATGCAAAGATTACTAGAGGTGAATTCATATATATGCTGATGAAGGCATATGGAATAGCGCCCGATGAAAAGCCTGTGAATAACTTCAAGGACGCCGGAAACACATATTATACAGCTTATCTGTCAGCGGCAAAGAGACTTGGCATATGCGGCGGAGTAGGAAACAATATGTTTATGCCTGACAGGCAGATAAACAGGCAGGAAATGTTCACGCTTTTGTATAATGCGTTAAAGGTGATTGGAAAACTACCTGCAGGTACAGGTGGAAAACCTCTTTCAGCCTTCAGTGATTCAAACGGAATCGCTACGTGGGCAAGGGATGCTATGAAGTTGTTTACTGAAACAGGAACCATCAGCGGAAGCAGCGGAAAGCTAACTCCTGCAGCTTCTGCCACTAAAGCTCAGGCAGCCCAGATACTCTATAATTTATTAGTGAAGTAGTCTATTTGAAAAACCGTGGAACGAAAGGTATCCGCGGTTTTTTATATCCGTAATTAATGAACAGCTAATAAAAAAGGCAATGGATAAACCGCATAAGGTTTAAGACACTGCCTTTTTTGTTTGGATAAAAATCTAAAACTCATCTGCCTTAATATCTGCCACAGTTACATTGTTGAAGGCTGTTATAGCAACCTCAACCTGTGTCTCGTCAGGCTCTTTGGTTGTAAAAACCTGAAACAGCAGACCCGGCATACTTATTATTCTTGCAAGTCTGGAACTGCTTTTTCCGGAATATCTGAAAACCTCGTAGGATATTCCTGCAACAACCGGTATGAGAAGCAGCCGTATAACAACATTAAGCCAGATGGCATACCACCCGAGAAAAGAAAAGAAGAGGATACTGATTAAAATTACCAGAAACATGTATGAGGTTCCGCACCGGGGGTTTTTTGTTGTGAATTTCATTACATTTTGAACTGTAAGTTCTTCTCCGCTTTCATAGCAGTTTATGGTTTTGTGTTCTGCACCGTGATACTCCCATATCCTTTCTATATCCCTGGCCTTTGAGGCAAGAGCAAGGTAACCGAAAAACAAGCCGATCTTTATAATTCCTTCAAAAATGTTGTAATAAATTACGCCTGAATATGTATTTTTATTAAAATTCAAAAGTCCTGCCATGACATTGGGAAGTAAAATAAAAAGTCCTACACTGAATGACAGTGAAATGAGCAAAGACAAGTATACTGCAGAATCCTTCAAACTGTTGGATGAGGTGCCGTCTGGGGAAACGTTTCCATTTTCAGACTCAATTTCTATAAACTTTACTGAGAACATTATGGCTTTGGTGGAAAGCACCATTTGTTTGAAAAAGGATACTACACCGCGGATTACAGGAACCTTCGTCAATTTGCTTTTTTTGGGAAGTTCTCTTTTCTCAACAATAATTTCACCATCAGGTTTTCTTACGGCAATCGCAGCATTTTCAGGTCCTATCATCATCAAGCCTTCAAAAATAGCCGAACCGCCTATGGATGTCTTTTTCATAAGCATTCCCCTTACTTATATAACTAAATAATAAAGGCCATAAGCAGAGTCGCTATTGCCGCAGCTAACACAGCCTTTTTCTCAAAGAGTAATCCAATAGCCTTTTCCGCTCTATACTGACCCCGGTGTACGTGATTAAACATTCCAGCCAGCTTTTTCGGATCTTCAAAGGCTTCTATTGTATTGGAGATGCTGTAATTTATACCGTAACCCTTTATTAAAAACTCATTGAATTTATCATAAAGACTTTCATTGATTTCAAGGCATATTTCTTCTGCCAATCCAGCCTCAAGCTTCAGCTCAGACCTCAGGCATTTCAAATATTCTTCAAGTTCAGGTATCTTCCTCTCCATATATTACCCTCCCCATGATATTCATATAGGATTTCCACCGTTCCTTTTCCTGCGAAACTATTTTTAGGCCCTCATCGGTTATCCTGTAATATTTTCTGTCAGGTTTTCCGGGTTCCTGCTGTACCCAATAACCTTCAATAAGCTTCTGCTTTTCCAGCTTATGCAAGGCAGGGTAAAGGCTTCCTTCCTTAAGCTGGATTGTCCCGTTTGTTATATTGTGAATTTCCCGGGTTATTTCATAGCCGTATTTTTCACTGTTGATTAATGAGGATAAGATAATAAGGCTTAAGTTGCCCTTGATTATATCTTTAGACAGCACTTGAATCCCTCCCTGATATATATTGTATTCTATATACCTAGAATGTCAAGGTATGTTTAAAGAAATATTTAGTATTTTGAACTAAACTGTCTCAATATACGTATTAATAATAAATAATTCAACTATCTCACTTTATTATTATATTAGCCATGGAGAAGGGCTGTTTATTTCAAAGTGGGAAAAGTTGAGTAAATAATTTATTGTTTGGAGGAATTAGGATTGAAGTATACATTAAAGCAGAAAATTTTTATTGCAGTATTAGGTATCCTTGCAGTACTCTTAGTGATGGGCTGTGTATTTCATGATTGATTAAGAAAGACCAGATTAAAAAAATCGAGCTTATGCTCGATTTTCTATAAATTCTCCACCCACTTCGAGGGTATAAAGTCAAGGGTTATCTAGCCCTTTTCGGGGAGAGGCGTCAACTACCTGTACACCCGAATTTCGCCACATGCAATCTTTTTGCCTGAATTACCTGCAGGCTGTGTTCTATAGTCATCGGGATTTTGATGTATTACAACGGATCTGCCTATTATATCCCTGACGGCAAACTTATCTGTAAAAAAGCATGTTCTGGCGATACCATGGTTTGAAAACAATACCGGGAAGTCCCCGGCGTGGTTGCCATGTGGCTGATTAGTCGGGTTATAGTGGCCTCCTGTTAATTTAAACGGGTCATTTGGGTCTCCAACCTCACAATCTCCGTTCTCGTGTATATGAAATCCGAAAGGACCTATTGGTGATACATTGTCTTTTCCAGGCTGGTACTGGGGTAATCCTGATATATCTACACAAACCTTGACTCCACCCGGTACAGTCTTGAAGGTTACAACCCCTTGAATATAAGGGGCCAAAGGTCCGCCTCTTATAACCGCAGCAGCTTCAGGCGGCAAATAATCCACAGCCACCTGGTTTACAGCAAAATAAGGACAATATGGAAGCATTGCAAAAACCTCTTGATATTATGTTTTAGTACATTTTATGTTTATAGGATAAGGATTGTTACTTTTTAATCAGGTCTAAAAAATCAGTGCAGTTACTGAATTACTATCTGAAGACAGGTTATTTACCAGATCATAGGCTTTTACATATATTATATTGATTCCAAAAATACCTGAACACTTGATTGTACAGCTTGTCCTTGTTGTAACGGTTAATTCCACTCCGTTGCAGTACACCCTGTAACCGGCTACCTTCGCATTATCCGATGAGGCATTCCACGACAGGGAAACAGAAGTACCTTTTATCGATTTAATAATAAGTCCGGATGGGGCGGTGGGAGCCTGAACATCCTTTTGTGTTGTAACAGTCAATGAAGTGCTTTTCCCGGAATTGTTACCTGTAGAATCGTACGCACATATTGAAACAGAATAGCTCTTTCCCGGTTGGAGATTTGCGGCAGTGAATGATGGCTTGCTTGATTTTCCTGCACTTGAACCATTGAAGAATATTTCATAGCCCTTAACCTTGACATTATCCGAGGAGGGATTCCAGGTAAGATTTATTTCGGTAGCTGTAGCTGAAACGGCTTTTATCCCGCAGGGAATTGTGGGGACTTCCGTATCGGCAAGCGTAGCTGCACTGATTATATTGCTTTGCCCGGAATAGTTACCGGCAGTATCATATGCTTTTATGCTGAAGTTATAAGTAAGGCCGGGCAGCAGACTTTTACAAATATATGAGGTAGCCGAGGTTGTTGCTTTTTTTGTGCCGTTTATATAAATCTCATAGCCTTTTATGCCAACATTGTCTTTTGATGGCTCCCAGCCAATTGTTACGGTAGTACAGCCGGAGGATAAAACCGACAGGCTGCCGGGTATGGAAGGAACCGATAAATCAGTAAGCGGTGTCACACTAATGATCATACTGTTTTCAGACACATTGCCTGCAGCATCATAAGCTTTCAGATAATAAGAATATTTCCTCCCCGGAATCAAATCAGTATTTGTATAACTTGTTTTTGACGTTGTTATTATCTTTTTTCCATCCCTGAAAAGCTGATAACCTTTTACGCCGATATTATCATGTGAAGCTTTCCAGCTCAGCGATATGGAGGTATATGTTTTATTGATTGCAGTCAGGCCTTCAGGTGCTGAGGGGGATTGTGTGTCAACAGAGCCGGTTGCACTACAAGTTTGAATAGCAGTAAATAATGAAAAGATCAAGGCAATAAAAAATTTTAAGTTAAGGATTTTTTTCATAAGGTAGCCTCCTTTATTAAACCATAATTGTAAAATATAGGTTTAAAACGATATGCAAATTATACCAAAATATAACATAAAATGTCAAGAACAAATGTTCTATAATGGGTATCTTTTAGATAAATTTTATCTCGAGCATGATCCAAGGTGAGATAAGATGAAGAAGAAATTCTATTTTAGGAATTAATCAAAGAAAAGATAAAGTATTAAGTCCTTATAAAACAGAACCAATAAAGGCTTGTTGAATTGGTACCAATTAATGCGATAGATATTGAAAACCAAATTCAATTTTTGCCCGGACTGAGGATTGGATATCTGGGCAAAAATGAATAGTTACGATTGTTTTATCTGTTTTTATCTTTACGGGCTGTGAGAATAATACCGATAATAACAAGGATAATGCCCGCAATTACCAGTAAGGTTTCGGCAGATATGGAACTATTCCCGGCAAGGGTGTTAAGAGCAGATCTATACTTATATCCAGCCGAGTTCGTTTTCACAAACCCTATAATGGCTGCTGCGGCTCCTATAATCAGTACAATAATCCCTGTGGATTTTTTCATTTGTAAAATTCCCTTCTCTTGTATATATATTATTGAATATTAAAGATCCTCTATTCTTATCGGCTAATTAGGGATGTATATTTAATTATTTTAGTATACTTTTTTTTTAGGAATAAATTGGCTCATATGTGCAATACTTCATTTTGAGGTGATGTTAATGAGCTTCTATATAGGGATTCTTATAATTGTATTTCTGGTAATTGCTTTTAAGATAATTAAAAAAATACTACTTAATATAGAAGAAAATATGAGAAAAGACATGAAAAATGAAAAACTCAAATTCGGTTATATCTCAAGAAAAGATCTTGCATCAGTTGATTCCGATATAAGGTTAAAAAATGGCTTTTTAATCAATTTGGTAAATAAAAACCCGTTCCTGCAGGAATTTCCACCCTTCAAACAGATTTACAGCAGAGTGAGCAATGAAGAATTTAAGGATTTTATTAAATGGTGCAGCAGGTATCTTGAAAGCATAGAATATTCTGAGGGAGCTTATGTTTCTGAGGGAATCTTTTTAAAAGCAGATGATTTGACAAACTGTGGATATGAAGCGCTTAAGGATTCCAGAACGGCACTTTTGAAATACAGGCATTTGGAAACCCAGGCTGATATTTATGTCCAATGTGTGCTATTAAAGCAGGTGTCGGGAAATGATGCTGCCGGTGATGATAAATGGCCTGAATTAAGCCTGGGGTGTATTCAGAAGTTCACAGGGACAATGCTTGGGGACAAAATTTACAAGGGGCTTTTCATAACTACAGGTGATTTTTCGCCGCAAGTGCGGGAATTTATTGAAACTTTACCCAAGCCATATGAAATACAGCTTCTTGACGGCATAGAAATAACAAAAAAACACAGACAGGTTGTATCAATGGAGCTGAAAAAGATAATTGGTAACGCATAAGCTAAAAAATTATTCCGGAGGAGTTTATGTATTATATTATTCTCTCGTTTATTACAGTTTACAGCCTGCTGCAGCTTCTTATCATAATGCAGAAGGTTTACGACCTCTTAAGTCTGGCATATATAAGAAAATTGGAGACGGTTAAACTAAGAAAGGGTTTTGTTGTTAAAGAACACCTGTACTTTCTGTCTAAACTCGAATTCAGGGAATGGTGCGGTTTATTCCTTAAACGTACGGGATATTCGGACACCGAAGTAGCAGACACCAGGCAGGGTAATGGTATGGATATAACCTGCTCACAAAATGGAAAAAAGACATATGTGAAGTGTGAAAAAAGCAGGTATGATGCCGGTGTTAACCTGATAGACGTTGAAACGGTAAAAAAATTTGCCGGAACAATGGTGCATGGCGGTGTAGACCAGGGAATAATTATTACCATAGATAGTATTGATGAAGATGTACTTGAGTTTATAAAATCACTTAGACCTGAATTATCCATCAGAGTTATTGACGGAAACACACTGGTACGGGAATGTGATTCGTTATGCAGCAATGGTGCGTTACTGTATACCGATCTTTAAGATTTTCTTCTTTTTTGTCTTATTAAATTATCTGCATATAAACAGATAAGGGATAAAACAATCCAAACAGTCATTACTGACACAAGCAGGAAGAACCAGTTGATTTCTGTAGGAGTATCCCAGGGGGAGCTCAGGTTTAAATTAATAGGATATTTGGATGGAGTTGCACCCGGGTGTTGAGTGATAAAGCTGAGTGGCAGGCCGAACTTTGGGCTTGAGATATCATTTGGGCCTTTAATTCTGCATGGTATTGTAGCCGACATAAATACCAGAAATGTGCTGATAAAAAATGTTACCACCAATAAACGTGATTTCAGTTTCATAGCTTCACCCTCCTACCCGTATGTCTTTTTACTTTCCATAATAATACATATGTATCTGCTCAACGGATTAAAACTTTTCACGTAAGATTAACAAGGGTGAAGTTGGAACATGACAAAGGGAATGGATCAATTCCATTCCCTTCTAAGTCGGCTTAATTGTGAGAGGAAACATTATCTTCCGGCTTTAATGTAATAACCCCGGACTGCTAAACCTTAAACTTGTTAACTTCCTTCTCAAGGTCGGAAGCAATTTGTTTCATGGTCTTTAAGTTGGTTTCCATTTCTTCCGCTATTGCAAGCTGTTCCTCAGTAGAAGCGGCGGCCTGCTGGCTTCCGGAACTGAATTCCTTTGAGATATCTGTCAGGTTGTTGATTTTCTCCAGAGCCATTGTACTGAATTTTTCTATAGTAAAGATTGAATTAAGCACCTCTTTGACTTTCTCATTGGCATCCAGACTGGAATTCAAAAGATTTACAAAATACTGGTCAACCTGAGATATTGAACTTACGCCCTCCCGTGACTTTTCAACACCATCTTCTATAGATTTAACCGCGCTTTCAATATCATTATTGATTACGGTTATAATATTATTGATGTTTTTACTTGCCTGACTGGATTCACCAGCAAGTTGTCTTACTTCGGCAGCGACAACTGAAAATCCCTTTCCCTGTTCACCTGCACGTGCAGCTTCGATTTCAGCGTTCAGAGCTAAAAGGTTGGTTTGTTTTGCAATCTGCGTGATAATATTGCTTGAGGATTTTATTTCTTCAAATCTTTCGCTTAAGTTGTGTACCAGTTTAAAAGTTCTGTCTATGGTATCATGGACTTTGTCCACCTTTTCCATTGAATCCTTGAAGAGTTGGGATACTGTTCTTATATCTTCCATGGACCTGTTGGCCGACAGGGATACCAAATCAGCCTGTGTTGTCGCTTTTTTAACCTGCAGGAACACCTCGTCCATTGATTTGGAGGCATCATCAACGCCTTTGGTTTGTTCGGAAGCACCTTCGGCTATTTTTCCTATTACTGAAGATATATCTTCTGTAGCTTTGCTCGTCTCCACAGCACTTCTGCTTAGCTTGTCTGCATAATCCGTAACTATGGATGAATTATGGTGTATATTTTTAACTATTGATGACATGCTTTCAATTACGCCCTTAAATGCTCTGGAAAGCATACCTATTTCATCATTGCTTTTACTCTCTATCTTAACTCTCAAGTCACCTGTTTCAACTTGAGCAGCTTTCTGTTTAAGCTTTTTCAATTCACGTACAAGTATAAAGGCGAAACCTTCACTTATAAGAATTCCTGCAATTATTACAATAATTATTGTTATTATCACATGTTTTTGCATAGTATTGATTTCAGTATCCATAAATCCTGCGTCAAAGTCGGCACCAAGTATACCGACAGTCTTGCCTGAACTGTCCTTTAATGGCAAATACGCAGAAATCAAATGTCCCCACACATCATCCTGGCTGTATTCAAACGCTGCTGTTCCGTTGAAGCTTGAAGCCCACACATCATCAACGCCTTTTTCGACATCCCCCAGAAGAGATTCATTTTTGCTTCCGACCGGTGAACCGTCAACTATATATATGTATTCACCCTTGTCGCTCTTCCGCATTGTATATAGATATTTCAGTCCGACAGATCCTCTGATGTCGTTAAGCTTTGTACGCAGCTCCGAATAATAGCTTTTATTTTTCATGTCATCAGAATTCTGAAGTGTATTGAATTTATCAATATCTATTGTCGTTGACACGGATTTTACAATGTCTAACGCCGATGCTCCTACTGAGTCTACAATAGTCGATTTTGCACCGCTTATTGTGAAATAACCTATAATGGAAGAAGATAAAACAATTAAAATTATTAAGACCCCTGCAATTTTTGTTCTAAGAGAAATTCTTAATTTTTTGAACATTAGCTTCCTGTCCCCCTGAAAAAGATTAATTTTTTAATTATTTAGTTGTTATTGGAATATTAGTAAGAATACATATGCTAACAATACCTGTAAAAAAATATAATTTTTCTTTAACAAACAGCAAGATTATTATTATTCGACATTAGAAACTAAACTTCCTTCTTTTTTACTTAAGTAAGGAAGATACAAAATGTTCCTATTTAGAAGCGAGTTCTCCCTGGGCATAAAGATTTTTGTTTTTAACCAGCAGTTCATTCAGCTTTTCAATTTCCGAACTGCTTAAATACCTGCCAAGTAACGACCTGACATCATCCATCTCCTTGTAAGTCAGACCATCTGATGCCATATTATATATCTTATCGATTACATCCCTGTTTAATTTGCTTAAAAGTGTCAAACCCTTTAGTTTATCCATAAGACTGATATTTTCCATGGCCATTACCTCCTTTGCAGTAAGAAAATACTCATCTCCAGTATTATAGGTGCCGGGATTGACTATTCTATTGGGTGTAATATTTCCAGAGGCTGTTGAAGGTAAAGCTGTATTTGTATATGAGGTGTAACCCGTTTTACCGGATCCGCCTGACACGGAAAACATAGTATCAGCTCCTGGTATGAATATATATGCCAGGCAAAAGATAAGAATCAGGGATAATATAACTGCAAAAAACCTGAATAATCTGAAAATTATTTTCATACGGTCCTCATTACAAAAAAATAATACCTTTAAAGTAATATAAAGGTATTATTTACACATTAAAGCAGATTATTCAGTTACATTTTATTATCTTACAAACCGTTTACCAGTTTCTCCAGGTATGATTTGAAACTTTCTCTCAGGTCACTGCGCTTGAGGGCAAATTCCACAGTAGCCTCGAGAAATCCAAGTTTGTTACCCACATCATACCGTTTACCTGTGAAGTTATATGCATATATATCCTCCGAATTAACCAGGTGGTTTAGAGCATCAGTAAGCTGGATTTCGCCGCCCTTACCCGGTACGGTATTTTCGATATGGGTAAATATTCCGGGTGTTACAATATACCTTCCAAGTATTGCAATATTGGAAGGCGCTTTTCCTTCCTCTGGTTTTTCCACAAGCCCCTTAACTTTATAGACCCTTTCGGATACCTGGGCACAATTTATTGCACCGTAATTCTGTATTTGATCCCAGGGTACGGGTTGTACACCTATAACAGATGTTTCGTATTGGTTATAAACTTCAATAAGCTGTTGCAAACATGGTTTATCGGAATCTACAATATCATCGCCCAGCAGAACTGCAAAGGGTTCATTTCCAATGAAGGCTTTTGCACAATATATGGCATGTCCCAGGCCCCTGGGTTCCTTCTGCCTTATGTAATGTATATTTACAAGGTTGGATATGTCCTGTATAAGATTTAATAGTTCCGTATCGCCTTTTTTCCGTAATTCTTCCTCAAGCTCGTAGGATTTGTCGAAATGATCCTCAATTGCCCGTTTGCTTCTTCCGGTTACTATGAGTATTTCCTCTATTCCGGAATCAATAGCCTCTTCCACAATATATTGAATTGTAGGTTTATCAACAATGGGAAGCATTTCCTTTGGTTGTGCTTTTGTTGCCGGCAGAAAACGTGTACCCAATCCCGCAGCAGGTATTATAGCCTTTCTAACTTTCAATGCAGTACACCCCTTTTACATAATATTTAAGCCGCCATTTATAGTTGGCTCCAGAAATGCAAATTCTGAATGGGAAATTTACTTAATTTATAATTTAATTGTAACAGATTCGCTCTTTCATATAAATAAAGTTTTTGTAGCTGAATATTTAACATGTATATTTTAAATATTAATTATAATAGAATAAAATGATTATTTCCAATTTGAAAAGAGGGGGATTTTCATGAAAAAAGATCCAAAATACTCGATAACCGAACTTAACAGGTATGACAGAAAGATACTCGACAAATATACCAAGTTTTACACCAATTTTATTGAAAGCAATACTGTTAAAACGGATATTCTGAAAAATGACGGAAGTGAAACCGGAAACGGCTAGTAACAGCTTGTATTTCGAAATTTTGTCATAGAAACGTAATATTCACAACATGTAATATATGGTATAATAATAATACCACAGCCAATAATACTAATTTTTTCATTTTTGTTCCTCCTTTTAGTATAGAAGTATTAATTTTATATGAGTTGAAATAGAAGCACTTGGGAATATCCGTTATTATTATAATTTATAATTTAAGTGCTTTTTTTTCTGTGTTGAATCAGGCTGGAGCAAGTATATTTTTCCTATCAATATAAATGTATTGATATATTGAAAGCTTTTAAGTATAATATTAAAGTATTTATTGATTACAGTTAAATATTTGGTCGTGCTAGGCGGGGAGGTAGCGGTGCCCTGTACCTGCAATCCGCTATAGCAGGGTTTAATCCCTGTCGTAGGCTTTTTCTCTGTAGGGTCTGCTCTCTGTAAGTATCAATGAAGACCGGGTCTTGCGCAACGAAAACCTGTGAACCCCGTCAGGTTCGGAAGAAAGCAGCGGTAAGCAAGCACTTTCGTGTGCCGCAGGTAAGCCTGGTACGAGATTACTGCGGAGGTTACGCTTGTAGTGATAAGTCAATGACAGGTGCACGGCCAATTTAATTTTAATAGTACTATAGGTTGATGGGAAAATGCAATTGCCTTCAGTTTTTGTAGTTTAATCGCAGCATTCTTTTAAAAATTCCTTTTTCATCCTATAAAAATAGTATATAATTTATTTAATATATAAAATAGAATAAACTGGCTTGATTTTATACGAAATATCATATTCATCATCAAGAAAAGTATGAAGTTAGGTAATATGGAGTGATTTACTTGTCGCATTTATCACTAAAAGCCAGGCTGAATTTGCTGTTTTTATCTGCAATTTTACTTCCCGTGCTTCTTGTCTTTATCAGAATTTTAGTAATTGCCGGTTCGATTTCAAGCAATATTGATAAGTCTGATGCTGTTTTCAATTACATAAGTCAATTTAAATTTGAGCTTGCACTTTTATTTGCCCTGTCAGTAACATTGGGCCTTATTTGCATTTATATCAATAAAACAATTTTTAAGCCGCTGGCTATTATAAGTAAAGCAATCTTGCAAATAAGAAACGGAGCTGCTCCAACCGGATTGGATTCGCTTAAGAAGGGTGAATTGGGGGAGATAGCCAGGGTTATAAATGATTTGGCTGTCAGCCTGGAGCAGGGACAAAATCAACTGGAGGCGCAGTCTTTTGAGCTGGCTGAAAGTAATATAAGCGCAAAAGAATTAAATACCAAAATAGAATTGCTTTGCAGCAGGATTCATGTCCTGATGCTGGAAATGAAAGAATTGGAAAACAGATATTCAGCTCTGGAAAATAAGATTCCCGAGGTAGTACTGGTAGTTGACGGTACTGGGGCAATATGCATTGTTGATCAGGTATGCTCAGAATTATTGGGATATAAAAGAGAGGACCTGATTGGCTTGAACATTTCCGAACTTATTGATCTGAAGCTATCCGGGTTTTCTTTTGAAGAGACATACCGTAAGCTTTCTGCAGGCGGAATTGAACTTAAAAAACTGAAACTTATAAGGAATGACCGGACCAGGGTTACGGCGGATATTGAATTTGCAAAGGAAGCAAGGCGCGGACTTGCCCAAGGGATCCGCATGGTTATCAGGGACACATCTTCAAACGAAATAATAAAGGGAAAGGCCGACATATCGGATTTTTTGCAATCCATACAGAGTTCTGTAGCTCTTAACAAGGATTTGAATGAAATATGCAGGTATATCGCTAAGGAAATATGCATAAGACTTAGGTATCCTTTTTGCATCCTGGGTCTTTTCAACCAAAACGGAATTTCAATTAAGGTAAAGGCTTTTACCGGTAAGTATGTAGAAGGTATTATTTCGGATAGGATGTTGAGCTGGGCCAATATGCTTCTTGACAGGTATCCTTCGGAAAGGATGACTGTAAGCAGTGAGGTTTTGGATGAAAATGAAGGCTTTGACAGCTGGTTTGTAAAAAAAATCAACAATGGGAAAAATGAAAAGCTTAAGGAGCTTTTATACATACCTTTGGGAAATACGGAAAACAAATTGGGGGTCATGGCTTTTGGAATAACTGAAGCTTCCAGTCAGGCACAGATTAACCTTTTATGCTCTGTGGCAGGAAGTGTTGCAGCTACTATTGAAAACGCAGTATTATATGAGTCGGGTAAGAAGCATTTTGTAAATTCCATAAACGCCCTGGTAGCTACTATTGAAGCAAAGGACAAGTATACCGAAGGACATTCGCTGAGGGTTTCAAAATATACCGCCTGTGTTGCCGAAAAGCTTGAGCTTTCGAAGGAACAAATTAACGATATCCGTATAGCAGGTATTCTGCATGATATCGGTAAAATAGGAATTAACGATAATATACTTCTGAAGCCCGGAAAGCTTACAAGTGACGAATATGAGGAAATAAAGCGTCACCCTTCCATAAGCAACAGGATACTTCATCATATAGGTTTTTCGGAAA
Source organism: Bacillota bacterium (assembly GCA_030705825.1). Lineage (GTDB taxonomy): Bacteria > Bacillota > Clostridia > Acetivibrionales > JANLFN01 > JAUZPR01. The sequence continues at coordinate 28,495 of JAUZPR010000014.1, forward strand.
GAGCTTTAAATGCAGTGGCATATCACCATGAAAGGTATGACGGGAAAGGTTATCCCTTCGGAATAGCGGGTGAGGATATTTCATTGGAAGCGCAAATTATTGCAGTTGCAGATGCATACGATGCAATGACATCACGGCGGCCCTACAGAGAGCCCATGAGCTGTGATGAGGCCTTCAGTGAACTGATAGCCAATAAAAGAACCCAGTTTAATCCTAAAGTTGTAGATGCGTTTCTTGAAGTAAGAGAAAAAATAGAGAACTTGCAGAAATCAGCCTGATGAAGCGGAGGAACCAAAAATCCCTCCGCTTTTTTGCTGTTGGCTAAAAAATAGGGGCAGGTTTTATAGGGGTTAATATTCTGATATAATATAAAAAGGACAGGCCATTTATCAGGAGGGTTTATGTCATACATAGCATTATATAGAAAATGGAGACCGTTGGTCTTTGAAGATGTAGTTGAGCAGCAGCATGTAGTAAAAACGTTGAAAAACAGTATTGTAAAAGACCGTATTGCTCATGCGTACCTGTTTTGCGGGACAAGAGGCACGGGAAAGACAACCATGGCTAAAATCTTCGCAAGAGCTATAAATTGTCTTAACCCGAATGACGGTGATCCCTGCAATGAATGCGAGATTTGCAGGGAGATTCTTTCAGGCTCGATTCTTGATGTAATAGAAATTGATGCAGCCTCAAACAACAGTGTCGATAATATACGGGAAATCAGGGATGAGGTAATATATGCCCCTTCCCGGTCAAAATACAAGGTTTATATAATAGATGAAGTTCATATGCTTTCTACAGGGGCTTTCAATGCTCTTCTGAAAACACTGGAGGAACCGCCGGCACATGTAGTATTCATTTTAGCAACTACCGAACCTCACAAGCTTCCGGCTACAATACTATCCCGCTGCCAAAGGTTTGATTTCAGACGGATAACTACAGACAGTATGGTAGGTAGACTTGAAAGGATTTCCCAGGAAAGCGGTGTCAATCTTAAAAAGGATGCTGCAAGGCGGATCGCAGGCATGGCAGACGGTGCGCTCAGGGATGCCATAAGCATACTTGACCAGTGTATTTCATTGGGTAAGAAGGAAATAGAATATAATGATGTTTTATCTGTTACAGGTATAGCAAACGAAACCTTTGTTTCCGGGCTTGTTGATGCATTGGTTATAAAGGATGTTAATAAAATTCTGGGACTTATCGACCGGTTGAACTCAGAGGGAAAGGATATCCCGCATTTTGTATCGGATTTCGTGATATATTTCAGAAATCTCCTAATTTGCAGCATGACGGGCAATCCGGAAGAAATACTTGAAGTATCCGAAGAGATGCTTAAGTTAATGAAAAACCAGTGTTCCGGCTTTTCAAAAGAAGAGATCATGGGTATTATCAAGGAACTGTCTTCTCTTGAGGCTGCTCTTAAATGGTCGGCTCACCCCAGAGTACTGCTTGAAGTGTCATTACTTAAGTTGTGTGAAGGGTATTATGTTGATGAGAATGATTTGAAGCAGAGATTATCAGCTCTTGAGAAGAAAGTTGAAAACGGCATTCCTGTCTCAAAACAAATTCCTTCACCGGTGCGGGAACCGGTAACTGAACCTGTAAGAGCGGCTGCCGCAAAAACTTCTGAAGTAAAAACGCCGGCTGCAACACATTCGGGTAAGCAGAAAGCAAACGTCGAAAGTATCGCTGTATGGGACGACATGCTTAAGTTCTTCAAGGAAAACGGCAAAATGGTGCTTTATACAAATCTGATGGGAACCCGGGCAGTCGAGCTGGGGGACAGGAAAATAGGTATTGTACTTGATGAAAATGCGGGGTTTAGAAAGCTTATAGTATCAAAGCCGGAAAATATCGAGTTTCTGGAGGCTGAATTCAGGAAACGACTGGGTAGGGAAGTTAAAGTCAAGGTTATGGAAGAGGAAGATCTGGATAATCAGCCGGTAAAGAACAGCCAGGAAACCGACGAGTTTCTGAATAAAGCAAAAGACCTGGCAAGCAAATTAAATGTACCGCTGAATATAATCGACGAGTAGAAGCCGACTGTGTACGGTATTGTATAATACTGGAGTATTACTGTATAATATATTTGGCTGTTGTATTTTATTATGTTGGAAAAAGGGAACAAGCATAAATTTGACTGGAGGATTGTAAAATGGCAAAAGGTGGTTTCCCCGGTTTCGGTGGGGGTAATATGGGTAACCTGTTAAAACAGGCACAAAAGATGCAGCAGGATATGGCCAAGATGCAGGAAGAATTGCAGCAGAGAACTGTAGAGGCATCTTCCGGAGGCGGAGCTGTTTCAGTAGTGGTATCGGGCAAGAAGGAACTTCAGTCCATTGTTATTAAGCCCGAAGTAGTTGATCCGGATGATGTAGAAATGCTGCAGGATCTTATTCTTGCTGCTGTTAATGAAGCAATTAGAAAAGCCGATGATATGGTGAACAGTGAAATGGGCAAGATAACCGGTGGCTTGGGCGGCATGCCTGGACTGTTTTAATAGTTGAAAGTTGATAGAGGACATATCGGATGTTTCAAAATGTAGGGGCAGACCCGTGTGTCTGTCCGTGTAGATGTTACAAATTAAAATTTGATGACATTGACAACTGTCCTCTGACAATTGTCAACTGTCAACTGAACTAGAGGGTTGTGAGCGGATGACATTTTATGCAGCTCCAGTAGCAAGATTGATTGAAGAATTCGAAAAACTTCCGGGGATAGGTCATAAGACGGCGCAAAGATTGGCATTTCACGTTTTAAATCTTTCCATGGAAAAGGTGGAAAGCCTTGCAGGTGCTATAAGGGAAGCAAAACAAAAGACAAAATACTGTTCGATTTGCAGCAACCTTACTGATGTAGACCCTTGTGCTATTTGCAGCGGAGGTTCTAGAGAACATTCTTCAATATGTGTTGTAGAAGATCCTAGAGATGTTGCTGCCATGGAAAGGACAAGAGAATTTAAAGGTCTGTACCATGTACTGCACGGAACAATTTCGCCTATGGAGGGTATAGGTCCTGAGGATATAAAAATAAAGGAATTATTGGCAAGACTCAGAGACGGTGAAATCAAAGAGGTTATTCTGGCAACCAATCCCAACATAGAGGGTGAGGCTACTGCAATGTATATTTCAAAGCTGTTAAAGCCTCTTGGAATCAAAACTACAAGGATAGCTCACGGTATACCTGTTGGAGGAGATATTGAATACGCAGACGAGGTTACATTGGCAAAAGCCCTTGAAGGCAGGCGTGAGATATAAACCATAATTAAATTATGACTTTATAAATGAATCATGGATGTGGATTGGATGTTTTCTGCAGCCATGGTTTTTTTTATTTGGAAATTATTAAGAAAATCCCGCTCAAAATAAGTAGGGATCAATTTATGTTCCGTTTTACATAAGGACCCGTTTGACATTTAAATAGCCTGATAATATAATTTTATTAAAAGGCAGACATGCCATTCTGAAATTTTCTGTGTAAATGTTTTTCTCCGGTAGTATCTCTGTTTTTGTTAGCCTTGCAGTAGTTAATTTAATAGAGAAGTTAAAACATACTTAAAAGGTGATGCTTATGATTGCAATAACGGAAAAGGAATTCAGACAGTTGGCAGCATATATCAAGGCAAATTACGGTATCAATTTGAAAGAAGAAAAGCAGGCACTTGTTAACGGAAGATTGCAGAATGTTCTTGTACAGTATGGGATGAACAGCTTCTCCGAATATTATGATTTTGTTATGGCTGATACCACTGGAGAGGCTGCTACAATACTCATAGATAAAATAACCACTAATCATACCTTCTTTATGAGGGAAGCTGAACACTTTTCCTATTTCAGGGATAAGGTCCTTGTGGATATAGTCAGGAAATTAAAGGTAAAGGATTTGAGGGTATGGTGTGCAGGCTGCTCATCAGGGGAAGAACCATATACCCTTGCTATGATAATTGATGAATTTTTCGGTGCGGAAAAAAGCCTATGGGATACTAAAGTACTGGCAACCGATATATCCTCCAAGATGTTGGATGCGGCTTCCAAGGGAATATATGAAAACAGCAGTATATCGACTATGCCTGCATCCTGGAGACTAAAGTATTTCAAAAATATTGACGGACAGAAATCTGCAGTAGTTGACAGCTTAAAAAACGAAGTAATTTTTAGAAAATTTAATCTAATGGAAGAATACTTCCCATTCAAAAAAAAGTTCCATGTAATATTCTGCAGGAATGTAATGATTTATTTTGATAACAAAACCAAAACCGAATTAGTCAATAAGTTTTACGAATTGACCGAACCTGGAGGTTATCTGTTTGTCGGACATTCCGAATCGTTGAACCGGGAGGATACCATGTACAAATATGTAATTCCCGCAGTTTATCGAAAGGAATAACCTTGTATGAAATATTTTAACGCTGAAGAGGTGATACCTTGACCCAACAAAAAGGTATAAGAGTATTGGTAGTTGATGACAGCATTTTATTCCGTGAAGTTTTGGCAAGAGGGATATCATCCGATCCTTCAATTGAAGAGGTGGCAATAGCCTCTGACCCCTTTGACGCAAGGGATAAAATCCTTGAATTCCATCCGGATGTGATGACCTGTGATGTTGAAATGCCAAAAATGAGTGGAATTGAGTTTATAAAAAGATTGCTTCCGCAGTATCCTCTTCCGGTAATAGTTGTGAGTACCGTAAGCAATTCTGTTTTCGATGCAATGAGCGCCGGAGCGGTTGACTTTGTGACAAAACCTGATATACAATCCCCAAAGAGCGTAGAAGGTTTTATATATGATTTGATTGCAAAAATTAAAGATGTGGCTAATGCAAAGGTATTACAACCTGTGAAAACAAATACCGATGTTTCGCCTGCATCAAGATTCGATCCGAGCCAGATAATAGCTATCGGAGCTTCTACCGGGGGAACTGAAGCCATATTCAGTATATTAAAATGTTTACCACCTGCAATACCCGGGATAGTTGTAACGCAGCATATTCCTCCTGTATTTTCAAGGATGTATGCAGAAAGACTCAATAACCAAACCCAACTCTCTGTAAAGGAAGCTCAAACCGGAGACTTTGTTGAGCAGGGAAAGGCTTTGATTGCCCCTGGGGATATGCATATGAAATTGAAAAAGATTGGAGACAGGTATAGGGTTGAGTGCTTTTCCGGAGAAAAAGTAAACGGGCACTGCCCATCAGTGGACGTAATGTTCGAATCTGTTGCAAAGGAAGCAGGGAGCCATGCAATTGGGATTATTTTAACAGGTATGGGCTATGACGGTGCCAAGGGGCTTCTGTCAATGAAAAGAAAAGGTGCCAGAACAATAGGGCAGGATCAGCAGTCTTCAATTGTCTACGGTATGCCGAAAGTGGCTTTTGACATAGGAGCAGTCGAGAAACAGGCTTCGTTGAACGATATACCCCAGCTGCTGACTTTAATGCTGAATAAAAAATAAAAAGGTATATTATAAACCTCTTGTTATTTGACAAGAGGTTTAATTTTTTAAAGGATATATTAAATATATTAATATATAGATTAAAAATATTAATTTTATTATTGACATTTTATATGGAAAATATTAATATTGTAAATGTAATATTAAAATATTTGATGTAATTATTCATAATATTAATTCTAATAATAAAAAGTATAAAAAAAATTAAGAGGTGGTTTTTATGGCAAGAGAAGCACTCGGGAAATGTCCAGTTTGCGGGAGTGAGTGTGAAGTAACAAGGATAAGCTGTGATGCGTGCGGTACTACTATCGAAGGTCATTTTAATTTATGCAGATTTTGCAGGCTTACTGTTGAACAAAAATCTTTCATAGAAGTTTTCATAAAATGCAGGGGAAATATTAAAGAGGTTGAGAAGGAATTGGGAGTGTCCTACCCCACAGTCAAGAACAAGCTTGAGGATGTAGCGGGTGCTCTTGGCTATAAAGAAGGGCCTGAACCAATGAGTTCCATAAAGAGAAAGGAAATTCTTGATAAGCTTAACGGTGGAGAGCTAAGTGTTGACGAAGCTTTGAACATGTTGAAGGAATAGTTTTTTGTATCTGTTTGGGATAAGGCAGGTATATGTTTATATAACTGGAGGCGGTGAATGTTATGTCCATTAATGAAGAAAGAATGCTTATATTAAAAATGCTGGAAGAAGGCAAAATAACAAGCGAAGAAGCTGCAAAGCTTATAGAAGCGCTTGAAAATGATGATAAGCAGGATACTGAAGAAAAGGCATCTGCAAAGCAAAAACAGGAAGATTTCCATGAAAGTACGGCACGTTTCAGAGAAAAAATGCATAATTGGAAAAACGACAGGGAATATGACTGGAAAAACGACACAAAAAAGAGCGGCCAGAAGGATTTTGACAGAATGGTGGATGAGTTCAGTTCAAAAGCTGAAAGGCTTGGTAAGAATGTAGCCGCAACTACGGTTGGTATAGTAGATAAAGTGATAGATTTTGTAGGAAGCTTTGTAGATACAAATTCCTTTAACATATTCGGAAGCTATGCAGCGGTGGACAAAACATATGAGGCACAGGTTTCGGAAGGGGCAGACCTCTTAATAGAGGGCGTTAACGGGCATATACTGGTAAAAAAACACCTTGAGGACAAAATTGTTATAAAATCCAGAATAAGATGTCCGGGAACTGATACATACAATAATTTGTTATTCAGTGAAGACGGGAACAACGTTTCAATGAAGGTAGCTAAAAATATAGGGAACATAAGCGTATCCCATGAGGTCTTCCTACCCGCAGTCAGGTTTAAGAATCTTAAGTTTGAAACCTCAAATGGAAAGATATATGTAGAGGACGCTCTGGCAGAGAATTTTGAAAGTATCACAAAAAACAGCCATATAGACCTTATGGGTGTAAACAGTGACAGAGTATGGGTCGATACCAAAAACGGCAGGATTCAGATAAGCTATTTGATAGGCAAGGATGTTGAGGTAAATACCAGCAACTCATTGATTGATATAAAGAATATGAAAGCCGAAAACCTTAAGGCTGTTACAACCAATGGACGTATTTCAGTAGAGAATGCCCAGAATTATGAAGGTCTGGCTGAGACAAACCTTTATCTTAAAACAAAAAACGGCGGTATTAAGGTCAATATGAACGATATGGACAACAAGGGTTACAAGGTCAGGGCAAAGACCACCAACGGCAAAATCAACCTGCTTATTCCGGATATTATTTACCAGAATATAAGCAAGCAGTATGCTGGAAGCAATTTCCTTGAAGCTGAGAGCAGGGAATATGAAGGCTACCCTGAAAAGGTTTATATAAATGCGGAAACAGTCAACGGATATATCGAAATTGTCAAATAGGAAACAGCAAAGCCAAAACTCTTCCTGAAAAGCAAACCGGCACATGTATAATGGGTGCCGGTTTTGCTTTTGTTTGTCCATATTCCAGTGGATTAAACCCATGGGATGTGGTATAATAATTCACCGGAAGTTCAATATAAATGATGAGGTGTAGGATGTACGACAAATTGCAGGCGGCTGAAAACAGGTATGAGGAAATAAATCATAAATTAAGCGATCCCAAGGTAATTGCAGACCAGGACGAATATAGAAAGCTTATGAAAGAGCATTCCGACCTGGATGAAATTGTGCAGAAATACCGTGAATATAAAAAAGTCACAAAGGAAGTAGAAGACGCCAAGGGGCTCCTGGAAGACAAGCTTGACAAGGATTTCAGGGATATGGTGGAGGAAGAGCTCAAAGAGGCAGGGGAAAAGCTGGATGTCATACGCAAAGAGCTCAAAATATTGCTTATCCCAAAGGACCCCAATGACGAACGCAATGTAATAGTTGAAATAAGGGGCGGTGCAGGCGGCGAAGAAGCAGCTCTTTTTGCGGGTGTGCTTTTCAGGATGTACTCAAGGTATTCTGAAAGAAAAAGGTGGAAAACCGAGATACTGGACTCCAATCCTACGGAGCTTGGCGGCTTCAAGGAAGTTGTATTTTCCCTGGAGGGAAGAGGAGCTTTCAGCAGGCTTAAATTTGAAAGCGGAGTGCATAGGGTTCAGAGGGTTCCTTCCACCGAAGCAGGCGGAAGGATACATACCTCTACTGTAACTGTAGCGGTATTGCCTGAGGTTGATGAAGTGGATGTTGATATCAATCCAAATGATCTGCAGATAGATACCTATCGTGCGGGAGGTGCCGGTGGTCAGCATATAAATAAAACAGAGTCGGCAATAAGAATAACCCATATACCTTCAGGGATAGTCGTAACCTGCCAGGATGAAAGGTCTCAGCACAAAAACAAGGATAAGGCTATGAAGGTGTTAAGGTCACGGCTTTACGACAGGGCACAGGAACAGCAGGATTCGGAGGTTGCTGAAGCCAGAAGGAGTCAGGTCGGCACAGGTGACAGAAGTGAAAGGATAAGGACATATAATTATCCCCAGGGAAGAGTGACCGATCACAGGATTGGATTGACATTATATAAAATAGAGGAAATTCTGGACGGAGATATAGATGAAATAATCGATGCCCTGATAACCACAGACCAGTCGGAAAAACTGGGCAACGGTGCTTCAGACGATGATGAGGATTAAGAAATTTTTAGAAATTAATTGGCACGATTTCATATATTAGTATATAATGATTATAAAAATTAAGTGTGTTTAAAACGATGAGCAAGAAGAGTAAGTACCCGGTAGAAATTACAGAGAGCCGCAGGTGGTGGAATTGCGGTATGGATGCCCGTATTGAATGGACTTGTGAGTGCAGCCCGAAGATTTTGTAGTAGCTGCCGGGAAACGTATCCGTTATCAAACGACATGTATGTTTGTACATGTAATCGAGCGAGCATTTGCTAATTTAGGTGGTACCGCAGGAGAACAGCCTCTTGTCCTATTATAGGATAAGGGGCTTTTTATTTTAAAAGCGTGATCTGCATCGTATTGTAGTGTCAGATATCGTTTTTTGCAGTTACTTTTTATATAAATTTCCTAAGGAGGCGGTTGTATGGAAGATGGTTGGTGGCGCAATTGTTCAAAAACAGAAAAAATAACCAGGAGGAATTATTATGAACGGGAAAAAGAGAATCTTAACAGGAGAAAGACCGACCGGAAGACTCCATATCGGCCACTATGCGGGCAGTCTTGAAAACAGAATAAAGCTGCAGCATCAATATGAAACTTTTATAATTATTGCAGATGTCCAGGCGTTGACAACTCATTTTGAAAAACCTGAAATACTGCAGAAAGCCGTATATGATGTGGCTCTTGATAATCTTGCGGCGGGTATTGACCCCGAGGTATCAACACTTTTTATCCAATCTCAAATACCGCAAATAGCCGAATTGACTATTTTTTATTCCATGCTCATTACCGTTAATGCTTTAAGGCATAACCCCACAATTAAAACAGAAGCGTCACAATATGGCTATAAGGATCTGACCTATGGCTTTCTCGGTTATCCTGTCAGTCAGGCAGCAGACATCACCTTTTGCAAAGCAGATCTGGTGCCTGTAGGTGAAGATCAGGTTCCGCATATTGAAGTGGCCAGAAAGCTTGTAAGACGCTTTAATTCACTTTATAAACCTATTCTTAAAGAACCTGAAGCATTGTTGGGCGATTGCCCGCGAGTAGTCGGACTGGACGGTAACGCAAAGATGGGGAAAAGCCTTAATAATGCAATTTATTTATCCGATTCCGAGGAAGATGTAAGCAGCAAAGTGAAAAGTGCAGTCACCGATCCGGCAAGGATAACTCTTAAAGATAAGGGTAATCCCGAAATTTGTGCCGTATGTGCCTATCATAAGATTTTTAATAAGGAAGAAAGTCACAATATAGAAGAGATGTGTAAAAATGCAGGAATTGGATGTACGGCGTGTAAAAAGAATCTGGCAGCAGTATTGAACCAATTTCTCGAGCCTATCAGGGATCGCAGAATTTATTATGAGACAAAGCAGAATTATGTTAAAAATATTTTAATGACAGGTACCGAAAAAGTAAGAGAATGCGCAAAACAGACCATTGAGGAAGTAAGGGAAGCAATGAGTATAAGATATTTCTAATTGAAGGTCAGGTGAATTTAGTAATATCTTGATAATTAAATTCTTTGCGGTAAGTGCCATATTCCAAAAGATATACAGGTAACAGCCTGGAAGGAGGACGTATGAGTGACAGGCAGAAGGTTTTAGATAAGTTGGATGAATTGGGTATTGAATATGATATTATTGATCATCCGGCAGTCTTTACCGTTGAAGACGGGGATAAGTTGAACATCGCCCGTTACGGTGATATATGCAAAAATTTGTTTTTGAAGGATGCAAAAGGATTGAGATATTTTCTTGTTGTTTTAGATAAAGACAAAAAAATCGACTTAAAAGATTTGCAGGGCCAATTGAACTCCAGCAGATTGAGCTTCGCACCCGAGGAAATCCTTAATAGTCTATTGCATTTAAGTAAGGGTGAGGTGACACCGCTGGCTGTTATGAATGATACGGAACATCTTATTGAGGTGGTTTTGGATAGAGGACTCGAAGGAAAAGACAGGCTTGGATTTCATCCTAATATAAATACTGCAACTCTCTGGATTTCTTTTGAGGACTTGAAAAAATTTATACAACGTAATGGAAACAAAATTCATTTTAAATGACCGGAACTTTTCCATAATATTGGACAGGTTTGATGAATACAATTAAATAAAATAGTATGTTGGATTCCAACATAGAAAATAAGGCATCTGTTAATGTGATGCCTTTTCTTTTGAACGCAGGTGAGTTATATGGGTAATCTGGTTAACATTACTATCTTCGGATTTATTTCGGGCATATTAGGTACTGGTGTAGGTGGAATGTTTGCTTTTTTCATTAATAACATAAATAACAGGCTTTTAGGTTTTATTCTTGAATTCTCCGCCGGCCTTATGACTTCTGTTGTTTGTTTTGAACTGGTACCGGAGGCTTTTGAATTGGGTGGAACTGAACTGACGCTGACAGGCATTGTTTTGGGTATACTGGTTATAATTATAATTGAAAATTTTATCAGGAAAGCTGATTTTATGAAACGCAGCCACGGAAACTCGGGGCTTTTAAGAGCCGGAATTCTGGTGGCTATCGGGCTGGCTCTTCACAATTTTCCGGAAGGCTTCGCAGTTGGCTCGGGTATCGAAGCTTCATTATCCCTTGGAATGACAATTACTGCAGTCATAGTTATACACGATGTACCTGAAGGAATAGCGATGGCTGTGCCTATGAGAGCAGGCGGATTTTCCAAATGGAAATCGTTTATTCTTACGGTATTGTCCGGAATACCAATGGGTTTTGGTGCATTAGCCGGTGCACTGCTTGGTGAAATATCCAAAGGCATGGTATCACTGTGTCTTGGATTTGCCGGCGGAGCCATGCTGTACATAATATTCGGCGAGCTTGTTCCCGAGTCAAAAAGACTATATCTTGGAAGACTTTCTTCAATTGGAAATATCATAGGGATTTTATGTGGTATAATAATATCAACATATAGTTGAACACGAGGTATTAATTGAATTGAAAACCGAAATATTAAAAATAGATAAAGATCAAATCGACCTGTCTAAAATAAGATATTCTGCTGACATTATCAGAAACGGCGGACTTGTTGCTTTCCCGACTGAAACTGTTTACGGACTTGGAGCAAATGCTTATGATGAAAACGCCGTGCAGAATATATTCAAAGCAAAAGGAAGACCGTCGGATAACCCTCTTATTGTTCATGTTTCGTGTATTGAAGAAGTTCCTGGCCTGGTTTTGGACATGCCTTCCAACGCTTCCAGGCTTATGGACGAATTTTGGCCGGGTCCCCTTACAATTATCATGAGAAAATCGGAAAGAGTACCGTATATAGTAACGGCAGGAATTAATACTGTAGGGATAAGAATGCCTTCCCACCCGGTGGCACTTTCGTTGATCAGGGAAGCAGGAGTTCCTATTGCAGCTCCAAGTGCAAATTCTTCAGGCAAGCCGAGTCCGACAAACGCCGCCCATGTTATTACAGATTTGTCAGGAAAAGTTGATGTCATAATAGATTCAGGAATCTCAAATGTTGGGCTTGAATCCACTGTTCTTGATATTACCGATGACAATCCGGTAATATTAAGGCCCGGCGGTATTACACCGGCTCAAATCGAAAAGGTATTGGGCAAGGTAAGCATAGATCCGGCAATTCTTAGAAAAGCTGATGCAAATTTCAAACCAAAGGCTCCCGGAATGAAGTATACGCATTATTCTCCAAAGGCTGATGTTATTGTAGTGGATGGTCAGCCCGAAAAGGCTGCTGCAAAAATTAATGAATTATGGGAAGACTACAAATTAAACAATATTTTTGCAGGTATACTTGCTACAGATCAGACTATAGACCTTTATGGAGACAAATGTGTAATATCGGCGGGTGACAGAGAGAGGCCCGAAACAATAGCAAACAGTCTTTTTAGATTGCTCAGGAAATTTGATGAGATAGGTGTCCGGGTTATACTTGCAGAAGCCATAGATAATTCCGGAATAGGCCTGGCTGTAATGAACCGGCTGAACAAAGCCGCAGGTTACAATATTATCAAAGTGGAATAACAGTTGGTAGTTAGTTGTTCGGAGTTCGGAGCTTTAAAACGATTTGGTGTTCAGTTTTCGGAGTTAAGGGAAAAAGTCGAAATATTCAGAATCTTTGTCCCCAAACAATATAAACTCTGAACCCCAAACTCCCAACTCCAAACAGTTTTTTTAGGAGGTTAGCGTGAAAAGGATTTTGTTCGTATGCACCGGAAATACCTGTAGAAGCTCAATGGCTGAAGCTCTTTTCAATGAAGTGTGTAAACAGGCTGGGGGTGGCTCTGATTTTTATAAAGCAGAATCTGCGGGCATAACGGCATATGAAGGAGAAAACGCCAGTGCCGCTTCCATTAGTGTAATGAAGAAATTGTGGAATATTGATATAAGCAATCATCGGGCAAGAATTGTAAACAGGAAAAGGATTGAGGAAGCTGATCTTGTACTTACAATGACCCGAAATCATAAGGAAATGATTGTATCTGCTTTTCCCGGTATAAAAGATAAGGTTTTCACGCTCAAGGAATACGCGTATGGAAAGGAAAACAAAGGACCCATGCAGGAATACGATTATTCTCTGGATGTAATGGACCCTTTTGGGATGTCAGATGAGATATATTGCAGTTGCTCAAAAGAGATAAAAGTCTGTATCGAAAAGCTAATAGAAAAACTAAGAAAAATATAATTTATTATGTATACAGTAAACGTTATAAATCCGGGTAGCAGCTCATATAAAGCCCGATAACCGCCTATTTATATATGAAACTTTTTTTGACATGAGATAGTCTATGCTATAAAATAATAAGGAATGGAGTGCTATAAATCTAGTTCGACTTTTGCGTGGCTTCTGAATGAAATCAGAAGGAGAACGCAACATATAGTCGAAGTTGATTTATAGCACTCCAAGGAGTAAATCTAGTTCGACTTTTGCGTGGCTTCTGAATGAAATCAGAAGGAGAACGCAACATATAGTCGAAGTTGA
>JAUZPR010000140.1 GCA_030705825.1 Bacillota bacterium
CGAACCCCGGACCAACCGGTTATGAGCCGGTTGCTCTAACCAACTGAGCTAAAGGCCCGTTTGGCTCCTCAAGTAGGACTCGAACCTACGACCCTGCGGTTAACAGCCGCATGCTCTACCAACTGAGCTATTGAGGAATATCTCAAACGTAACACATATAATATTATACTTATGCCGTGCCTTCCGGTCAACAAAAATTTTTCGTATGACGACCAATTAATCAGATTTATTATATGCAGCCTTCAGCTTTCATGTTTTTATTAGCTGATGCTGATTTTTATGAACTTTTTATTTTAGATTTTATATCACATTTTTTTGTTTCTTAGAAGCATTTCTCTAAGCTTTGACGCATGCATTCCTTCGTCTTCCGCAAATTTTTTAAATACCTGCTTGACGTCCTCTTCTTCAACCCTTTTTGAGTACATTTCATAGTCCCTGACCATTTCCATGGAGTTTTCCCAGGCTCTTAATATTCTATCATAAGTGGTTATCATTATTTCATTGCCGTTTGTTTCGTCGTAGCGCAGGGTATCCTGATTGAATTCTTTTCTGATTGTGTCCATATATATCATCCTCCTAATATTATTCACTCAAATTAATTTGAACATAATCAGTATTTATTATTCATTATATTTGAACATTGAATCAAACAACCATTTCCATTACTGGAGTACTCAAATAAAAAACTCGATTTTTTAATCGAGTTCTTAATCGAGATAATCCTTTAATTTTTTGCTTCTGCTTGGATGGCGAAGTTTTCTTAATGCCTTTGCCTCTATCTGCCTTATTCTCTCTCTTGTAACATTGAATTCCTTGCCTACTTCTTCCAATGTTCTTGCTCTTCCGTCATCCAATCCGAATCTAAGGCGTAAAACTTTTTCTTCCCTTGCTGTCAAGGTATCCAATACATCTATCAATTGTTCCTTGAGAAGTGTAAATGCTGCCGCTTCGGAAGGAGCTGGAGCATCATCGTCGGGTATGAAGTCTCCCAGGTGGCTGTCCTCCTCTTCACCTATCGGTGTTTCCAGAGAAACAGGTTCCTGCGATATCTTCATGATTTCTCTTACCTTATCAACCGACATGTTCATTTCTTTTGCAATTTCTTCAGGCTGTGGCTCTCTTCCCAATTCCTGCAAAAGCTGTCTTGAAACTCTTATCAACTTGTTAATAGTTTCAACCATATGAACAGGTATTCTGATTGTTCTGGCCTGATCGGCTATTGCTCTTGTTATTGCCTGCCTTATCCACCATGTCGCGTAGGTGCTGAATTTAAAGCCCTTTCTGAAATCAAATTTCTCTACGGCTTTAATAAGACCCAGGTTGCCTTCCTGTATCAAATCCAGGAAAAGCATTCCTCTACCCACATATCTTTTAGCAATACTGACAACCAAACGTAGATTTGCTTCGGCCAACCTGCGCTTTGCTTCATTATCGCCTTTTTCCATTCTTATCGCAAGCTCGATTTCTTCATCTGCAGATAAAAGGGGAACTTTGCCTATTTCTTTGAGATACATTCTTACCGGATCATCAATGCTTATACCTTCAGGAATTGAAAGGTCGAAATCTTCCTCTGTAAGCTGTATATCTTCAATTTCGGCTTCGATATCACCGACAATGTCGATTCCCATATTTTCAAGCGTCTCGTATATCTTTTCAACCTGATCCGGTTCCAGTTCTATTTCTTCAAAGGCATCTATGATTTCCTTATAAGTGAGCATTCCTTTGCTCTTACCTTTTTCAACCAATTCCTTTAGAATAGCTTTTCTGGTATCGTTGCTGGCTTTCATCAGTTACCCCTCCTTTCGCTTGTAAATCCTGCTAACTTTTTTGTTTTGCCAATATTATTGAATTTAATTCCTTTTTTAATTTTTCAACATCTCCTTCTGACAGTCCTTCCTTACTGTTCAGCAAACTAAGTATCTCCTGTTTTCTTATGTCATTTTTCTCGTTTTCGATTTTCTTTATTATATCTGTTACTGCCTTGTAGGTATCTTCGAAATTACATTCCTTTTGTATAATACTAGCAAATACATTTGCTGCAGGTCCTTCTATAACATTCAACAGCTCGGCGGGAACAATTCCGCTTTTGTTGTCAATTCTTTCTGTAATTATCTTAAATATCCGTTCATTTTCCTTATCGATAAAGTCTGTACCAATCTTATCCCTAACCGATTTATATATATTATTATCAATACATAACATTGCAATAAGCATTCTTTCATTATGAATAATGCTCTGATATTTTCTTACATCCTGTTCAGGCTCGTCCTTTCTGATTTCTCTAAACATTGCCTGATTATTTCTGTTACCTGCTTTTTTATTGATTCTCTTATAAATCTCTGAAAGTATCGCCTCTTCTGAGATATTATAATCATCGGCTATCTTTTTCGAATACATCTCCAATTCAACTCGGTTATCTATCTTTGCCAGTAAATCTGCACTTTTGTTAAGAAAACTCAGTCTGCCCTGCGTTGTTTCCAAATCCACATGTTTCTTTAAATCGGCTATCTTATATTCAATTAGTGATACAGATTTAGCTGCAATTTTCCTGAATTCTTCTGCACCGTTTTTCTTTATGAATTCATCAGGGTCCTTACCATCGGGCACTGTCAGTACCCTCACACTGCATCCCAGGTCATTCAATATATCCAATCCTCTAAGAGTGGCTGCCTGTCCTGCAGAATCGGAATCATACGATATAATAACCTCTTCTGCATATTTTTTAAGTAAACGGCCTTGACTTTCGGTAAGCGCAGTACCCAATGAAGCAACAGTATTTATTATTCCATTCTGTTGAAGCGATATTACATCCATGTAGCCTTCTACTATTATAATCTGCTTTTCACCAGAATTTTTTGCAAAATTCAAGGAATACAAATTCTTACTTTTACTATAGACAGGGGTTTCAGGAGAATTCATATATTTAGGAAGTGATGAGTCTGTAACTCTTCCTCCAAATGCAATAACATTTCCTCTTATATCAAAGATAGGAAAGATTATTCTCCCTCTGAATCTGTCATAAAAACCGCCTTTTTTCCCTGGCAGTACCAGGCCGCTTGCCTGTATCGGTTCATCCCCGTAGCCTTTGCTTTTTAAATATCTGTACAATATATCAATCTCTTCGGGCTGAAATCCTAAACCGAATTTTTTTATTGTACGGTCTGTAATACCTCTCTTGACCAGGTATTCCATAGCTTTAGTATATTTTCCCGAAATCAGGTTTTGATGAAAAAACCGTGCGGCTTCGGTATTTATATTTATTAGTTCCCGTCTTATTCTTGCCTTATTAGTATCTTCCTCATTTCCTTCGGGCAGCTGGATTTTAGCCCTGTCTGCCAGATACTTTACCGCTTCAATGTATTCAAGGTTTTCTGCATTCATTATAAAATGAAATACATTTCCACCCTTGCCACACCCAAAGCAGTAAAAAATCTGCTTTCCCGGTACAACGCTGAAAGATGGCGTTTTTTCCTTATGAAACGGGCAAAGTCCAAAATAATCCTTACCCTTCCGTTCCAATCTGACATAGTCCGAAATCACTTCGACAATGTCATTGTTTATTCGTATTTCTTCAATTAATTCGTCAGGATAGTAATTATACATTTAATATGCTCGGAAATTCCATCTTCCTTTCACAAATAAGTATAGTTAAATTTTGCATTAATACTTTTTCGACACATTTATCGATTTTCCTTCTTTTTTAGTAAAATTAATTAGTAATATTATTTTTTAATCAATTCATTTCGATTAATAGTCGCCCAAAATATTGAAATAATCAGTAACATATTAAATAAAATCTCATCTATGGTTTTCACAAGATGAGAATGCAAACGCTCTTATTTTTCCTATAATTAATACTGTCATTTTCAACCTTCATACAAGTAAACATATATTCTACGTAAATTAAAAATATCCTTCTTTTACTTCCTTATTTCCATAAGCAAACATATAAAACCATTATTTAATTTTTCCTTGTTTTTACATTTTTATACTAGAGACCGCTAAAATACTGCTTTTGAATAAACTATTAAATCCTTCTTGATATTTTTCCACAAAAAAAGACGCCTTAAGCGTCTTGTCACTAATTTCATCTATCCCCAAACACCAATTATATCATCTAGTATATATTTTAACTCCATCGGAGTTACAATATTATCTGCAAGCTTGTCCAATATATAGCGTGTATTGTCCCTGTAAATGGATATATCTCTGATAGAGTCATTCTCTACCGGTTTGCTGTTTTCTTTTTTTACTATTTCTATTCCATATACCTTTTCTTCGGTAGATTCATTATTCAATGCAGAATTGCTTTCCATAAGATAATAATCAAGCTCAATCATATTTCCAAATTCTTTTTCGTTTTCATCAGGCAATAACCTGACTGTTTTTTCCAAATACTTACAAAGCATATTTTGCACCCCCGATATTATTTCTAATGCAATTATATATTACAGTTATCAAATAGCATATATAAATGTTTCGTCCCAAATATACCCTAAATATCGGATTTCGACACAATTAGAAAATATCTGCAAAATATTCTGTTTAATACTGGCGAAAAGAATTACAATAAGAAGTATAATGACTGAAAGTTTTTTTGGGAATATATGTATATTTATTATTAAATCAACTCTGCTATTTTAATGTCTGTATGAACAGTAAGATCTATGTATGAGTCGCCCACTTTTACCAATGGCTGGGAAATATGCATCGGATTTATATAAACAATTTCACCAAGCATACCGTTATTCAGCTGAATCAGGTCGCCTATATAATATGCAGCTATATTACTCAAAAAAGCATTTGTAACAACCGGATCCAAGACTCCGAAGGAGTTATTTTCAAATATTTCAAACACCTCAAACGGAGATTCCCTTTCCCTGTATGACCTGTTTGAAGTCATTGCATCATAAATATCAGCAACAGCAATTATTTTGGCAAATTCATGTATTTTGTCACCTTTTATACCTACCGGGTATCCTGAGCCGTCATTCCTTTCGTGGTGCATTAGTATACCAAGACAGATATCCTTACTGATACCCGGAATGTTTTCTACTGCCCTGTAACCATAAACCGGGTGCTTTTTAATTTCATCAAATTCTTCTTTGGAAAGAGAACCTTTTTTGTTTAAAATATCTTCAGATATTCTGGCTTTTCCTATGTCATGAAGAAGACCGGCTTGAACCAATTCCCTGATTTTTTGCGAATCAAACCTCAGCCACTTGGCGATAAGCATTGCCAGCAGCGAGACATTTACACTGTGAGCAAAAGTATAATCGTCGACAGAACGGATTTGATTAATACAGCCCACAATGTCCCTGTTTTCATTAATCCTTTCAAACAAGGAATCAGAAACCATTTCTATTCTGTGCATATTGACATTTCTTCCGACCGATATATCATGCAGAACATCTTTTACAACTTCTACATTTACATTATATTGCGCCCTGAACAGTTCGGAATCGGAGGCATGAATAATTTCCTCGGATTCATCAAGAACCTTGATTTTTGTTATGTCAAGATTTTTAAGTTTCCTTATGATATGTTCGTCCAGAATAGTGGTTTCGGACACTATTATTCCGCCATAGTCATTGAATATGGTTTCAGCCATTTTCATACCCGAAACTACACTATTTATTCCAACAATAATTTTTCTCATAAATCACCTATGCTTAGATCTAAGGTATACTCTTCCAGAAAAATTATAGCATATTTTAGAATAACATAAAATTAGTAAATTAAGTATGTGCCAATCTTAAGCTTTATGAGTGTCGACTATTTTAATGGGAATCTTTTAGCATTGATGCTCCAGTGGTTATATGTTAACATAATTCTGATAATTATATAAAATCCAGTATCAATATTAAACTTGAATTTTGTTGAAAGGGTGGTCATTTGTTATGGAACATAATTTAAGCAAACACCTGCGTAAGATATATGATACCTTCAGTAAGCTTAACCGTTATACAAAAAAGTCCATACAGATAGGAATGATTATATTCCTGGCTCTGTTCGCAATTGGAACTGCCCTGGTTGCCGTTAACCATTATGTATATCATTTAAATTCCTATTTTGGATTTGTTGCCAATTCGGTAGTCAAGTCAAGCTTTACAGTCCTTGCAGAAATAATAATTGGTTGTCTCCTGGTCGATTATGTATTCGGAAGCAAATAAAATCATATATGGCAGGTAAAAGCCGGGGGTCGAATAAATCGAACCCCTTTTAATTTCATTAGCCGGTTGATCATTCAATATGTCCATGAATTTCTTTATTTCCAATCCTGTATTTCGTATTATCATCTTCGATAAAAACAATTTTAGGCTTGAATTCCTTAGCTTCGTTTCTCTCAATAATTCCATAGGAAATTATGATTACAATGTCCCCTGGATGGGCCAACCTGGCAGCAGCCCCATTAAGACAAATCATACCGCTTCCTCTTTGTCCCGGTATGACATAGGTTTCAAACCTGTTGCCATTGTTATTGTTAACAACCTGCACTTTTTCATTTTCTATAATTTCTGCCGCATCCATCAGGTCTTCATCTATTGTAATACTTCCCACATAGTTAAGATCAGCTTCTGTAACCCTTGCCCGGTGTATTTTGGATTTCATTACAGTTATAAGCACTACTTACACCTCCACAATTACATTATCTATTAATCTGGTTGTTCCGAATTTAACCGCCAATGCTATAAGCACCCGTTTTTCTACTACATTCAAAGGTTCAAGTGTATCTGCATCTACAATTTCTATATAATCAATATTGGCAGCTTCCTCAGAGGAAATATTTTTTTTAAGATAATCCAATATTGCATTTACTCTTCTCTCTCCGTTTTTTATCATATCTCTGGCGTGAAACAATGATGTGGATAATACCAGAGCGGAATTTCTCTGTCCCTTGGTCAAGTATGTATTTCGGGAACTTAACGCCAGCCCGTCTGCTTCTCTTACAATCGGACACGGTACAATTTCGAGTCCCATGTTCAGATCGCGCACCATTTGTTTTATTACAACCACCTGTTGAGCATCCTTTTCACCAAAATAAGCTTTATCGGGTTCAACAATATTGAAAAGCTTGCATACTACGGTGGCAACTCCCCTGAAATGCCCCGGACGTGATTTGCCGCACAACCTTTCGGTTATTTTTTCCACACTTATATAGGTTTTATAACCCTCGGGATACATTTCCGATACTTTGGGTAAAAAAATCACATCAACGCCGGCCTGTTCGGCAAGCTGCATATCCCCGTCCAAGTTTCTCGGATATTTGTCCAGATCTTCGTTTGGTCCGAACTGTGTAGGGTTTACAAATATACTCATAACCACAAAATCATTTTCATCAGCCGCATGTTTTACAAGGGATAAATGTCCTTCATGCAGGTATCCCATAGTTGGTACAAAGCCTATGGATTTTCCCGATACTTTCTGGGATTTTATTATTGCCTTCAAATCGCTGATCTTCTCAATTGTCCTCATAAGACCCTCCATAAGACCTAATTTGTCTTTTTTAGCTGTTCAATTATTTCTTCATCAATTATAAATGAATTCTTTTCAGCAGGAAAGATGCCTTCATTTACTTCTCTTATATACTCTTTGGCAGAGTATTCAATCATTCCGCCTACATCTGCATATTTTTTTGAATGTTTTCTTTCTATTCCTCTGAACATTCCTGTAATATCAGGGGTTACCAATACCTGCCCGGTACAATGGGGACCTGCTCCTATGCTGATTGTAGGTATATCCAGCTTTTCGGTTATCAGAGCAGCCAGCTTGTAGGGAATACACTCAAGAACAATGGCGAAAACACCTGCCTCCTGAAGTTCCAAAGCATCATTTATAATCTCCTGGGCCTTTTCTATAGATTTACCCTGCGCCTTGTGCCCTCCGAAAAGGTTTATTGACTGGGGAGTATATCCCAAGTGTCCCATTACCGGTATCCCGGCACTTATTATAGCTTTTACGTCTTCGACTATGGATTTGCCGCCTTCCATTTTAACGGCGCTGCAGCCGCCTTCACTCATAAGCCTGCCAGCATTTCTTACACTTTCGTATTTACCGATATGATATGAAAGGAAAGGCATATCGCCTACAACATATGAGTGTTTTGCAGCTCTGCAAACAGCTTTAATATGGTGAATCATATCTTCCATTGTAACCTTAACCGTATCCTCATAACCTAAAACAACCATTCCAAGGGAATCTCCTACCAATATAGAATCAACTCCCGCTTCGTCCAGAATCTTGGCTGTAGGATAATCATATGCAGTTAACATGGTGATTTTTCTGCCTTCAGACCTTGCCTTTTTAAAATCTGCGATTGTAAATTTTTCTGACATTTTACCATCACCTCATAAAATATTATCCCCGGTATGTTTTTTATTATTAAATACCATCTGTAGCAGCAAAACAGTTTGAATATTTTTCAATTAAAAAACCGGTCTTGGAGACCGGCCGAATTCGCACACTAATAAAGTTCTATTTGGCTTTCTGTCTCTGTCCTATTATGGCTCAAAGCAGCTATAAAATTAAAAGTTTCAAAGAAAACCGTGCAATTCATAAAGATATCGCCGGAGATTAAAATCAGCTTAGCATATTGTGGTATAAAAATCAAG
>JAUZPR010000141.1 GCA_030705825.1 Bacillota bacterium
ATCATAGAACTGACCTTGCATTTGGAAAATTCCGAAATCACCGCTTCAAAAAGCTGTTTACCTATCCCATTCCGTTGAAATTCCTTAAGGATGTATAGTGAAATCAGCTCCCTTTCATAAATTTCATTGATTCTCGTTTTACTTGCGGAAGCGTATCCTACAATCCCAGCATTATCAGTTTCGGCAACATACATGAATTCTGTGCTTCCGCCTCCAAATAGCCTTTCATCCCACTCCCTGGCCTTTATTTCATAAGACATATTATCCAGGTAACTGTCAGGCATTATTCCTCTGTATGCGGAGCGACTGCTTTCCACCTGTACTCTGGCAACTGATAACAAATCATCTCTTATGGCTTCTCTAATAATCATATTATCTCCTGTTCAATACCCATTTCTTTGGAACCACTTATATATTGTAACAATACCAATTATATCCAGGACAACCAAATACTCGTGTGATGGTTAAGGAATACAAAAAGAGATAGAATCTATGTCCTATCTCCTTATAATCTTCTTTTACTTTTTAAAGTTTATTGTGCCGTCAACTCGTTTATCCTGTACCCTGCCCAGGTCGCATACTGGCTTTTGGGATATCCTGCCTGTAGCTTTTTATAGGTATCAATTGCATTTGCTTTGTCATTCAATGCCGCATAACATTTGCCCAGATTGTAAAGAACTATATCCATCTTGGGCCAGTTGCCGTAAAGCTGGATTTTATTAAATTCATTTACGGCATCCTGATATTTCTGTGAATATTCAAATGTAAATGCCTTGTTGTAAACCAGATCAGATGCTTTTGGCATAACATACTTATTCAAGCCGTCAAATTTTGTTTTATCTGTACCTGTAAATTTCACATCTTTTAAAATTATAAGTATGTCGGCTGATGCCTCATATTGGCCTTTAGCCGATAAGGATTCTGCGTTGTAAAGCTTCAGTACATTTTTATAATAGTCTATTTGGGAATTAGCCGTATCAAGATTTTGCTTTTGCGTATTGAAATCGTTCTGTAGCTTATCGTAATCTGCCTGGAGTTTTTTATTTGTATCACTTGCAGTATAGGTAGGTAAAGACTTGTCGTCCTTGCTGCCGCCGAAAATCAAATACCCGGCAATAGCCGTCAAAAGTATCCCTGCAACCAAGCCCAGAACTATATAACCGGTGGGTCCGTTTTTTCCCAGTTTCCCCAAAAACCCTTTTAGTTGATTCTTATTTGTATTAACAGATTCCTTTTTTTCAACTGCTTTCTTCTTGCTCCCCTGTGAAGCAGCCGGCTTATCCTCGGAATTGAGCTGGCTTAAATACTTTTGAGCCTGGATGCTGTTATTCTCAGCTTTTAAAACTTTACTGAAGGCATCGGCCGCTTTATCAAAATCCTTTGTAAGACTGTAACAAAGGCCAAGAAGGTTTATAGCCTGATAAAATGCCGGATTTAATGCCATTGCCTTTTTAAGTTCAATTATGGCAATATCTTCACTTCCAGCCTTAATACTTTCTATAGCTTTATTATAAAGTACTGCAGAATTTCGTACATTATCAGCTGCATTTTCATCAATACTTTTCAAGTCGATCAATGGGTAATTTTTAAGTTCTTGTTCCAGGTTAATCAAGAAAACACCCCCCGAATATGCGGATAAAAAGCAGATAATCCATGTGATAAAAGTACCTGAATACGCTGATTTACTATATATCAAATGGCGTTTAAATTAACTTAAACGCTGAAAGTATTCTCTGACTTCACCAATGAAATATAAAGATCCGCATGCACAGATGATATCATCAGGGGAAGCACTGATAATACTGTTATTTATGGCATCTACAATTGTATCACTAAGATATACACTTTTACAATATGAGTTTATAAAATTTACCAAATCTTTTGCGGGAAGAGCACGACTATTGTTGGGTGTTACCGGAAAAAAGGCGGAAGCAATTGGATTAATGGCTTCAATTAGTGATTTGTAATCCTTATCTCTTAATACTCCCACAATAAATTTGATTTTCTTATCCGGGAAATACTTCTTGAGGTTTCCCGCTAATATTCCGGCACCTTCCGCATTATGAGCACCATCTATAATGAATACCGGATTGTCATGAACCTTTTCCATTCTTCCCGGCCATCTTGCCGAGGACAGACCTTCCCTGACAGATGTTTCATCTATGTCCAATCCATTATTATTTAATAATTCAGCAGTTTTAACAGCCACGCAGGCATTTTTTACCTGATGATCTCCTAGAAGTTTAATTTCCAATGTTTTGTATTTTTCAAAATCAAATATCTGTCCATGAAGATTGAAACTTTTAAGTTGAATTGAACAAAAATCAACTTTGTAAAGGTCTGCTTCCTTTTCTCTGCACACCATTTCAAAAACAGCCTTTACTTCTTCGGGCTGAGGATAAAGGACCACCTTGCCCCGAGGTTTTATTATGCCTGCTTTCTCACCTGCTATTTCAGGAAGCGTATCTCCCAGCCATTCCATATGGTCATAGCTTATAGTTGTAATAACCGACACAAGAGGTGTATCAATAATGTTAGTTGAATCAAACCGACCACCCATACCCACTTCAAGTACAACTATATCACACCTGTTCTCGCAAAAATACTGAAAGGCTATTGCTGTACCTATTTCAAATTCAGTCGGATGGTTTGACCCTTCCGAGACCATAATGTCTGCTTTTTCTTTGACAAAAGAGGTAATACGGGAAAGATCCCCGTCAGATATCTCACATTCGTTTATTTTCATTCTTTCATTGTATCTTTGGATAAACGGAGAGGTGTATATGCCGGTTTTGTAACCCGCGGCCATTAAAATGCTGCTTATGAATGCCACTGTAGATCCCTTGCCGTTTGTACCGGCGACGTGTACATATCTCATTCGTTTATGAGGATTGCCCATAAGCTCGAGAAGTCTGCCTATATTTTTAAGCCCAAGTTTAATTCCGAATTTATAAGTTCCATGTATGTAATCCAGTGCCTGGTTAATGTCCATTATTATCAGCTCCTATAAAAAGCGAGGATTCAGTTTCTTCCGGCTTTTAGCATAAATATGATTCAAGCGAGGTTTCCCCCGCTTGAACATTTATCAGTTTTAGTTTGCTCCGCAGCAATACTTGTATTTCTTACCGCTGCCGCACGGGCAGGGATCATTTCGTCCAACCTTGTCATTTTTAACTACCGGCTTTTTGGGTTCATCCCCATGGCTGGCGGTTGTAGGCTCTGCAACCTTTTCACGCTGCATCATGTGTTCCCGGTTGACTCTGACGTTCAGAATCATCTTGACGGCATCTTCCTGAATGTTCTTGATCATTTCTTCGAACATATCGAAACCTTCTACCTTGTATTCTATTACAGGATCTCTCTGTCCGTATGCTCTCAAGCCAACGCCGTATTTCAGCTGATCCATTGCATCAATATGGTCCATCCATTTTTCATCCACAACTCTCAGCAATACTATTCTTTCAACCTCACGCATAAGTTCGGAACCGAATTCAGCCTCTTTTTCCTCATACCTTTGTTTAGCTATTTCCCTGAATTTTTCCTTGATATCATCCTTTGTTATTGTTTCCATATCTTCGCGGGTCACAGAGAATGCATCCTTTGGCACAAATAAGCTTTCGGCATATGCAATCATACCTGTCCAATCCCAAAAATCGGGGTGAGGACTTTCGCTGCAGTAGGCATCCACTATACTATCTGCAAGGTCTTCCAGCATTTTTATAAAGCTATCTTTCAGGTTCTCACCATCCAATACCTTTTTACGCTGGCCATATATGACCTCTCTCTGTTTGTTCATAACATCGTCATACTGTAGGACGTGTTTTCTGATATCGAAGTTCTTTCCTTCAACCTTTTTCTGTGCATTTTCGATTGCATTTGAAAGCATCTTGTGCTCTATGGGCTGATCTTCCTGGAGTCCAAGTATTTCAACTATTCTGGTCAACCTTTCCGAACCGAACAATCTCATCAGGTCATCTTCAAGAGATATATAAAATCTTGATGAACCCGGGTCTCCCTGACGTCCGGAACGTCCTCTCAACTGGTTATCTATACGCCTTGATTCATGGCGTTCGGTACCTATAATATGAAGGCCGCCCTGTCCAACCACTTTTTCACGTTCCTTGCTTATAATTCCCTTGAAATTATTGTATAATTCCTGATAAGTCTTTCTTGCCTCCAGAATAAACTCATCTTCAGTGTCGTTAAAGCTTGTTGATGCACTTATTAGGTCTTCGGAATAACCTTTCTTTCTCATTTCCTGTTTTGACAGGAATTCCGCATTACCGCCAAGCACAATATCGGTACCACGTCCGGCCATGTTGGTAGCTATTGTAACAGCTCCGAATTTACCGGCCTGAGCTATGATTTCGGCTTCCTTGTCATGGTATTTTGCATTCAATACCTGATGCGGAACACCTTTTTTCTTAAGCATTGAGCTAAGAAGCTCGGATTTCTCTATTGATATTGTACCTATCAGCACCGGCTGACCTCTTTTATAGCACTCTTCAATTTCATTTATAACTGCATTGAATTTACCTTTTTCATTTTTATAAACTGAATCAGGGTTATCGTTTCTAACCATAGGCATATTTGTGGGTATAACAATTACATCAAGCTTGTAAATTGTTTGAAACTCCTGCTCTTCCGTTTGTGCGGTACCTGTCATACCTGCCAGCTTGTCATAAAGCCTGAAGTAGTTCTGGAATGTTATTGTGGCAAGTGTTTTGCTTTCCCTTTCGACCTTAACATTTTCCTTTGCCTCGATTGCCTGGTGCAGGCCATCGCTGTACCTTCTGCCAAGCATCATACGCCCTGTGAACTCGTCTACTATTATTACTTCCCCATCCTTTACAACGTAATCTATATCACGTTTCATAAGGCCATGAGCCTTCAAGGCCTGGTTTATATGATGGGAAATTGTAAGGTTATCCGGATCCGAAAGATTTTCAAGTCCGAAAAACTGCTCTGCCTTTTTTACTCCTTTAGCCGTAAGTGCAGCTGTATGTGCCTTCTCATCTACTATATAATCCTCTTCAACATCGTCATTTTGTTCCTTGTCATTAAGTTCGGTAAATACTTTGACTTTCAGTTTGCTTACAAAAGAATTGGCTCTTTTATAAAGGTCGGTTGATTTGTCCCCGGCGCCTGATATAATCAAAGGAGTTCTGGCTTCATCGACAAGTATACTGTCGACCTCATCGACAATAGCATAGTGGAGATCCCTTTGAACCATATCTTCCTTGTAAATAACCATGTTGTCCCTGAGGTAATCAAAACCGAACTCATTATTGGTACCATAGGTAATATCACAGTTGTAAGCCTTTCTTCTCTCCTCATTATCCAGATCGTGGACAATAAGCCCAATGGTAAGTCCAAGAAAACTGTATATTTTCCCCATCCATTCGCTGTCACGGCGCGCCAGGTAGTCATTAACAGTTACAACGTGTACACCTTTGCCCTCAAGAGCATTAAGGTATACCGGTAGGGTTGCCACCAGTGTCTTTCCTTCACCGGTTTTCATTTCTGAAATTCTGCCCTGATGAAGTACCACGCCTCCAATCAGCTGAACTCCAAAATGCTTCATACCCAAAACTCTTGAAGATGCTTCTCTTACCACTGCAAAGGCTTCGGGCAGTATATCATCCAGTGTTTCACCATCAGCAAGCCTGTTTTTAAACTCCTGGGTCTTACCCTTCAATTCTTCATCACTCAGGTTCTTAAATTTAGGTTCCAGCTCTTCAATTTCTTCAATTATCGGTTCTATTCTTTTCAATTCTCTATCGCTATAATTACCTATTATTTTTTCAATCAGTTTTATCATATTAAAATCCTCCGTTCTATTCAGACAAAGTACTGAATTTTCTTATATTTCCGATACTTTTATTTCTTATCAATTCAAATACTGCAATTAGCAGGCCTGCAGCTACAATCAAATCACCTATGCTTACAATATCCATACCCCATCTTAATATTGGCGGCAAGTGGATAATGTCTGTAAGAAATCCAAGGTTAATTCCACTATCGGTAATTATATGTTTTCCATCCTGTGAAAGCTTATTAATATTGCCGCTGTTTAAAATAAATAAATCTGCAAGTTTCTTGCTTACCGGCATTTTCCCGTTATTGGCTGCAATTGCTATAAAATTTGAAGCACAACCGAATCCCATTATCAGAAATCCGAAATAATGACGGTTGATCCAAAACCAGCCAAGTAATACAAGATATAATAAAATTTGTGCTGCCGCCCCTTGACTCTTAAAAAGTACAAGCCCGTTGGCTGATAAAAACCTTACTGCTATTTGTATTATACAAATAAGCAATATCAGCCATATCTTCTTAAGTTTTATGGATACAAGGTTTGAAATGCTTCCTCCGGCAATCAAGCCAAAGAACAGCCCCAATAAAGCCGCAATACCATAAAGCATCAGTTAACCTCCTTAATTGGGAATATTAATCTGGTGCGTTATAAATTCAACCTTAAACATTATATAACATTATTTGGAGGAGATATATCAGATTCGATAATTTTAACATCCTTATCGTGAACGAAAACAGGTGTCACTGAGCTGACCGAACTCACAACCGGATAAGACCGGTTTTCGGTATTTTGCTCAGCTTCAATAAAAGAATTGAAATACAGATTATTTAGAGTTTTACAAGCTATATTAACAGACAAACCAGGTTCACTTTCAGCCAGTTTGCTGCCTTTTGCAGTAGGTAGTTTCTGTTGTGGTGTTTCTGAACTATTTAATTCAGAATAGCTGGACGAATCAACTGCGTACAAATACCCATGGAAAAATCCCGGAAGGCCCGTAAATCCCTCGGTTGCAAGTGAGGATAATATTAATAGACTGACAAATACTCTTTTTATCATTATTTAAACCTTCTATTCCAATCCAGCTAAATATCCTTATTTTCTTCAAGCCTGTTCAATACCACTTTATATCCATCGGCGCCATAGTTTAGACATCTGTTTACTCTGCTTATGGTTGCAGTACTGGCACCGGTCTTTTCGCAAATATCAATATAAGTCTTTCCTTCACTTAACATCTTGGCAACTTCAAGCCTTTGTGCAAGCGCTTTTATTTCCGAAACAGTACATATATCTTCAAAGAAATCGTAGCATTCATCAACATTCTTCAGTAGCAGTATAGCTTTAAACAAGTTATCTGTTATTTCGTCTTTTATTTTCGAATTCATTTTATTCATCTCCAAATAGACGATATCTTAGCATTAACAATATCAGCTTTTTTGCTTACAGTCAAGAACGGGGGTTCAATATAGAGAACTGAATCCTTCATTAAAAATGAATAAAGATACGGCTTTAGGAAATATTAGAATTTGAGATTCCAAAATACTTTTTTTATCCTCTTTTATAGAGGATTTTTTTTGTTCATCCAAAAACCGCACGGTATTCATATATATTCAATTATGGTATAATTCTGTATATTTGAAATGAAAGGGAGGCGGAAAAATGGACATAGAAATAATTCCTGTAAGAACAAAATCAGATATAAAAAATTTTATAGAACTTCCGTGGAAAATATACCAGGGTAATAAGAATTGGGTACCGCCCCTGATTAGTGACGTTAAAAGGATAATTTCAACCGAACAGTCAAATCCTGATACTTTTGAGAAAGAAGTTTACATAGCATTACTCGACGGAAAAACAACCGGAAGAATATATCTAGGCATAGACAAGGTTCTTAATTCCAAAAAGAACGAAGAAATGGGACATTTTTCACTGTTTGAATGCATTAATAGCCATGACGTTGCAAAGGCTCTGTTTGACACAGCCATATCGTGGTTCAGGCAAAGGGGAATAACCAAAGTAAGAGGACCTGTTTCTCCGACCGGTGCCGACAGTGATGAAAACAAGGGCTTGCTTATAGATAGCTTCCATCTCCCCCCAGTTATTATGAATTCATATAATCCTGAGTATTATAAGGAATTAATAGAAAATTATGGTTTTTCCAAGGATTACGACGTATATGCATACTATCTTGATCCAGCAGGGCTATTTCTAAATGACCCGGCAAAAACCATAGAGTATGCAAAAAAAAGGTATGGTTTCCGTGTTGATACCTTGAATCTTAAAAATGTGGAAGGTGAAATAAATTCGCTAAAGCATGTTCTTGACCTTGCAGTGCCTGATGAATGGCCCGATATGGTAGCACCAAGTCTTGAGGATGTCAGGGCGATAGCAAAAAAGCTCATACCTGTAGCCGATCCGGATATTATAGTAATTGCAAGAGCCGGTGATGATGCAATAGGTTTCGGCATAGCTTTACCCGACTATAACCAGGTCCTTATACACTTAAAAGGGAAAATGACACCTCTGGCAATCATGAAATACCTTTACTATAAAAGAAAAATAACAGGTTTAAGGTTTTTTATAATGTTTGTCGTACCTGAATTCAGGAAAAAAGGTGTTTCATATGCTTTATACTATCAGGTTTTCAAAAACGGAATTAATAAAGGGTATAGGATTTCTGAAGGATCTACTATCGGAGAAACAAATCTTC
>JAUZPR010000142.1 GCA_030705825.1 Bacillota bacterium
AGAAATTCACCTATCCCCTGTACTATTCCATAAATAATTGCCTGAAAAATTGTCATGGTTTATCTCCTGTTCCTTATGCTTCTGCAAATTTTTCATTGAAATTTACAGTAATCATCCTTATTTTATTAGTTTAACCTTAAAATAACCTTAAGAATATTATTTCATCTGATCAATTAATTTCTCTAATTTTATGTGCAAAGCTCATAGTGCAAAATTTTGATGTGGTTTTTATTGATAATTTTTGTAAAATGCATCCTTTACTTTAACGTTCCGGAAATTGTCAAATAAATTCTGGTGTAAAAAAGCAAAAATGTTTACCCGTCCTTCTATTTCCATAATGTATAAAAAATTGCATACATATACATAATCTTTCATTACACAAATTGTATATTATTGACACTATTTATTATCAAAGGCATATTATGAGACTCTTTTCATCGTTTTAAGACATTTTTAGCAAACTTGTCAATTTTTTGCAAGTAAAAAAGTTATTGCATAATCTTGACTGATATTCAAATAGTTTAGAGCAACGTTCAACAATATTTTGTTGTATTTTTTGGAATTCCCACATTAACAAACATATACACCATTTTACAACCACCTCCATTTCTATCATAACCCATTTAATATAGAATCGAATCAGGAAATAAAATTTGCCTATTATTCTAACTCAAGTAAATAATAGGCCTCCTTAATTATAAGCGGTATTACACTGCACGGACTTCACGTAGCCAGGGTTCTTGCAGTTTAATATAAAATAGAAAAAATAAGGAGGATGTAAAAAATGAGAAAATCAAGTCTCATTAAGGTATTGGCAATGGTAGTATGCGTGTTCATGTTTGCTACAGTAGTTGTTGGATGTGGAAGCTCATCTGACAAAGACACTAGCACAGCAGCAGCACCAACAAGTTCAGCCGCTCCTGCAGGTACACCTGCAGCAACTACCACCAGCCATGCAGATTTAACAGGAAGTATTTTATTGTGGCACTTCAACCAGTCAGATGGACCTACATTGCAGAAAGCATTGAAGGCAGAATTCCCGAAGGTTAAAATCGATCTCCAGGTAACTATCGATACTAACCTTGCATATCAGACAAAACTTACAGCTGCTTTAAGATCAGGCAGCGGAGTTCCTGATATCATCCCTGCAGAATCAGCTTTCGTTAGAAGATTTGTTAACCTGGCTGACTGCTATGATGATCTTAGCGCTGCTCCTTACAACGCAAAAGATGTAACTGGTAAGATGGTTCCTTATACACTACAAATAGGAACTGACGACAAAGGTGTCCTCAGAGCTCTTTCACATCAGGCAACTCCTGGTGCTATAGGGTACAAGAGAGACATGGCTACTAAATATCTGGGAACTGATGATCCTGCAAAGATTTCCGATATGCTTTCAACTCCTGACAAGATGTTAGAAGTTGCTAAGACTCTTTCCGATAA
The DNA here is from genome assembly GCA_030705825.1 of Bacillota bacterium. Classification (GTDB taxonomy): domain Bacteria; phylum Bacillota; class Clostridia; order Acetivibrionales; family JANLFN01; genus JAUZPR01. Next base: position 1,444 of record JAUZPR010000142.1, read on the forward strand.
GAGTGCCGGAAAAGCAAAACTCATTCCTAGCCAGGATGAATTGTACCAGATGGCTAGAGGCGCTCGTGAAAATCCTTGGGTTAAAGACAACAAGTTTACCATCGATCCTAAGATGACTGAATTCATCGATGTTATGAAGAAAGTTAGAGACGGAAAATACGATGCAGGTAAGAAAGCTTGGCAGAATCCTTGGACAGCATCTTTCGCTGATGACGTAACATTTATGTATGCTATTCCTACATGGGGAATTCCTTACATTATAGCTACCAACGATAAAGCTAATGTTGACAAGGGCAGATGGGGATTGGCAAAAGGTCCTTGGTCTTACTTCTGGGGCGGTACCTGGTTTGGTGTATACTCCAAATCACAGAATAAGGATCTTGCTTGGCAGTTGGTAAAATGGTATGTTTCTGATCCTGAACACCTTAAAGCTTGGGCTAAACAAACTGGTGACTTCATCAACAACACTGATCTGATTACTGAACTTGGAAATGATGATTCCTTCATCAACAAGACTGTAAATCAGAATCCTTACAAAGTATGGACTGCTGATGATGTAGCTAAGATTAACGGTGCTTTGTTCACTGATAAGGATGATACCATTAACCTTGCATTCCAGACTGCAACTGATGACTTCTTCAATGGAACTACAAAGACCAAAGAAGATGCTATCAAGAAATTCAAAGATGCAGTTAAGGCTAAATATCCTGATTTAACAATGGACTAAGGTAATCAAAACTGCCCTGCTGTTCCCACAGGACAACAGGGCAGTTTTTTACCCATAACTTGATTTTATTTTATTTAGGCTGCAAATTTTATTATTCCTGGGACTTAATAACAGGCTTGGGGGCATGAAAATTTTGTCCTGGAAATGGGACGTTAAAGAGCATTTCCTTCATGCATTATACACTGCATGAAAGTTATCTCAGAGCATTTGTATGGAAGTATTCACTTACTGATACAACTGACGAGATGACCATTTTTTAACCATCCAATATTATTTATATTATCTTATCTCTTGAGGAAGTGTCCCGAACCGTAGCAAACAGGGGAACTTCCCTCTTTTTCCTTTATTATATCATGAATTAGTAAATAAGTGTCACTTTTTTATCCTGTAACTTTTACATATTTTACAAATGTATATGGCTCTTCGAGCATTTCCCCTATCGTTGCTTTCCATTTTTTAAAATGAGCAGTTTCTCTGTGCAGAAGCTGATCATCCTTGCTTTTATAAATTTCAATAAATAAAAACCTTTCAGGGGAATCCTGCTGCTGAAATACTTCAAAGCTTAAAACACCGGGCTCCCTTGTACTATTTTCTGCATTTTCTTCAGAAATTTCCTTAAAAGCCTCGATACTTTCTGGTTTAACGTGAAACAATACATGAACAATCAACATATCTATCACCTCAAAAATATTTGTACCCAATTATATCATAATAATCTGCGTACTTATAAATTTTCGTATGTTTTTTTTAATAATATTGCATCCTTTTCAACCAGAGGTCCTTCAGCAACAACACAGCCTTTAACTTCATAATTTTTAAGAGCTCTAAGACATTCCACGAAATTAAAATCGCTTTCCAGTAATGGAAGATGGTTTTTTTCACCATTTTGATTATAATTAATACCTGCAATATGAATATGCATATCATATAACGCAGATTTCCCAAGCTGTTCCGATACATAATGCAATATGTCTGCAAAATCCTCATAGGTTTTCAGGCGGCCGTTATACCTTGCATGAATATGAGAAAAATCTATACACAGCTTGCAGGTCTTTATTTCTTTACAAATAGACACCAACTCAATCAAGGTTCCGAATTGATTCTTTTTACCAGTGGTCTCCAATCTGTAATCCACATTAAAATATGGCATACTATTGAGTTTTTCCATAATCCTTTGATAAGTATCTTCAACAGAATAGTTCTTATAATACCCGCAGTGAAACACAATACTTCTTCCCTGTACCTCGCCTAAAGCCTTTGCCCCTTTTAGAATTCTTGCAATAGATTGCTCCTGTTTTTCAGGTTCACTGGAATTCAGATTAATATAATATGAACCATGTGCAGATAAATATATACCGTTTTCAAGTTTAGATTTCAATATGGCATCCTTGTTTTTGTCAGTTACGTTGACAGAGCGGACAAAGAGAAGTTCCATTGAATCCAGCCCAATAGACTTTACATATCTTATACCTGAAGCATAATCAAATTTGCTGTTTTCATTTCCTAACGGAAGACCTGATATACCGAATAAAAGCTTATCTATAAGTACTCATTCCTCATGAAATATTTTTTCTGAATATGTATTGAATAAAAGGGAGAGCAATAAGAACTCCCCCCCTTTCTTTTTACTGATTTTGTTGATTCTCCTGTCCCTGATTTTGGTTTTGCTGACTCTGCTGTTTATTAGTGTTTAAACCGGCTATTATCTGTGGTATCTTGTCAACCAGCTGGGTAGCATTACCGGCAGCACTCAACGGCATTAAAGAGACATTATCCTTATCAATTATGATAACTGCGTCGGTACTTAATTTGGCACCAAGCCCAAGAGCTCCTCCAGCCATATTACCCATACCTGCACCTATTCCCATACCGGTGTTGTTGTTCCCCTGTTGGTTTTTGCTTGCAGTATTTCCACCGCCATAACCCAGTGTTACAGAAACTATTGGTATAAACGTTTTGTCTCCCTGAGTTATTGGTTTGCCAAGCAGACCTTCATTTTGTGTAAAGTTTTCAAGATTTGAAAAAAGAGTATTAACATTCTGGGTTAAGTTAGTATCCTGTTCCATAATAAAGCCTCCTTGTTTTTAATCATGCATTACTTTTTGCTTTTAATAGCCTTAAAAGCGTAGATCCTAAATTGACTTCAGCTGTTGCATCCAAATGAATATAATCATCGTCCGGTAAAAAGTCCGGAGTCTGGTCAAGCGATTCCACTTTAACAAATTGAGAAACAATATTTATTGCGCCGTATGCTATACCTGTTACAAAAGGATCTCTGAATCCATACCTGGTATTTACATGAATATCCTTAGGGTTAGCTGCCTCCAGAATATTAATTTTTTTAGATTTTCCTTTTTTTCCTTTAATTTTGATATTCATTATTTTCTTGTTAAAAATGTACAGATTCATAATAGGTTTAAAATTGACAATTGTAATTACAGACTTAAATAAGGGTTTGATCCATAAAACGGTCAGGTTCACATCATTTTCAACAGTATCAAATTTTAATTTAATTCTCAGTGTTGCTGTAAATATCAGAATAATAAGAATTAGAACAATAAGTAACAGCACTATAATAAACCCCATATATATACCTCGAAAGTCGAAACGTAGATTTTTCAATAATAGTTTAACCTCATAAGTAAATTTTATATTGATATTTTTTACCTTCTTAATTGCAAAATAAAAAAAGGGTATATACCCTTTTTAAAATCATTTAATATGTTATCACAGCGTCCATTAATTCGGGTGCAGCATGTTTCTTTTTTCCTTATATGCCAGCAAGATAAGAAAAGCGACTGCTGCAAAAATAGAAGTGGTCAGATAAATCTGTCTGAATCCAATATTTAGCGTTTTCTGATAGGTGGATTCAATTTTATCCGAACGTTTCTGGATTTCAGATAGATAATTCTTTTCTCCCTGTTGAAAAGCTGAGGGAACTGCATTCTTGAGCGTCTCCATTTTAGATAGCGTGCTATCCATTTCGCTTAACCCGCTTTGCATTCCGTTAATAGCAGCCAAAAGCCCTGCTTTCTTCTGTGTATCAACGCCAGAGACAGCATAGTTCATATCACTCAATTGCTTGCTAAGTTCTAAGCGAGCGTTTTTCAGAGATTCTATACCATTCTGTACCCCCGACTGTATTTTGACAATAACATCGGGAGTCGTAAGATCAAACATCCGTGATGCGAAAGTCTTGGTGCGCTCAGTGATATTCGTAACGTCGGATGTCTTAAATAATTCAATAACATCTGCAGGAATTTTTACACTGCTTCCACTTGTATTGATTTTTACCTTATTCATAGTGGTGAAATCAGGAAAACTGACATCAGCTAAATTCTTCTTATAGTTTGGGTCACTTTTGAGCTTAGCAAACTCATGGTTGAGTTCCTGAGAATATGGCAGGACTGGAACAGATACTTCCTTAGGCAGCAATTCAGTTATCTGGCTCTGCAGACCGCTGCCGGCGTGGGACAGAAAGGCAACCATAATTGCCGGCGCGATGGTTGTACCAATGGACCGTACCAGTGAAAGCGTCGCCAGAGCGGTGGCGGATTCTTCCTTAACTGTATTGGACAACATCATATAGTTCAATGGTGCACCCATTGTGAAGCCGATACCAAGACCTGTAAGCATCAGGGCAATCAGAATGGTAGCATAGGATGGATACGGTATAGCAAAAAGCATCAAGAACAGTGACCCTATTATAGATAGGAAAAATCCACTCATCAATACGGGTTTGGCTCCAACCTTGTCTATTAACCTACCGGAAAGAGGCGCTCCCACACCCGCAAAAAGGCCTAGCATAATTACGAAATACCCACCGTCTCCAGTAGGAATTTTCATGGCATTTTCAGAAAACTGCGGTACAAAGACCATACCCATTAAGAGAATACCTGAGATAACGGCGACCACCAGTGTGACGACGATTCGCGTGTTGCGGAAATAGCGAAGATTCATGGCAGGGTCTTCCGCTTTCTTTTCCACCAGGATAAAAAGTGGAACCAATGCTAGAAAAATAAGCAGGAAGGGATAAACATCTGTTTCCCGGATGCTATGTGAAAAGTTGAAGAAATCAATGTTTTTGAGACCATACAGAAACGAAAGCACCAGAAGTGCGAGCAGAGAAATACCAAGAATGTCAATTTTTTTCACGCTTTTTACTTTCGTGTTAGGCAGGAACATCAAACCCGCTATTATAACGAAAATGCTAATGGGCACATTAACATAAAAAACAAACTGCCAATTGTTTTTGCCGAAAAGGTCCAGAATCGCACTGCCGGCTGATGAACCGAAAATATTAGCGACACCGAAAACCCCTCCGACAAGTCCGAGTGCCATACCCTGCTTTTCCTTAGGAAAAATCGTTCCAAATTCCGCGGTGGCCACCGGCATGATACCGCCTCCACCTATTGCCTGTATGGTACGTGCGGCTAGTAGGAAACCAAAGCTTCCTAAATTTTGAGACAGCCCGCATAAAAGTGATCCTACCCCAAACAGGAATATACTCATTATATAAATCATTTTTCGGCCGAAGCGGTCAGCCAATTTACCCATTACAGGTATGCTTGCTGCATATGCCAGTGTATAAATGGTGATCATCCAAATTCCTGTTTTATCATCCACGTTAAGATTGTTCTGTATGATTGTCCTGGCTGGGGTAACAATTCCTGTATCAAGAGCACCCATAAATATACCAAACAGGTATACCGCCATAATCATTCCATAATTAAGCTTTTTCTCACCATCCGCCATTGTCACGCGTTTTCCTCCTCCCCATCTTTTCTCAAACTATTAAATCCGTTGAAAAGTAATTCCAGCATTAGTTCTATTTCCGTTTCATCGTCAAATGACTTTTCCGGTCGAATATATGATTTATCAATAGCGTAAACAATAAGTGTGCTGACAATAATACGGGTCAATCCATCCGTAAGCCTGGACCCATACTTTTGCAGAGCCTCTTCTTTAAAATGAAGTTGGCTTAACAGTTGAGGTAAATAACTTGCGGTCCAGATTTCAGCCATCTGCTTTTGAAAGGAACGATTCATCAAAAACTCATGGATGGTCAGCTTTAACTGGTCTGGGTTTTCATTAGTCAGACGTATTTTATTTAAATAGAGATCATGCAATAACTTATATACACCACCGCCGTCTTTTTTTGCATAATCTTCAACTTTTTCCTGAATTACCGTTTTAAGAAGAGGATAAACAGTCTTGTCGTATAGTTCCTGCTTTGTGTGAAAATACTTGAACAGCGTTTTCTCCGAGACTCCAGCCTCCTTCGCAATTGCCATTGTAGTCGTGCCGGTAAAACCATATTGAGAAAAAAGCCGTACAGCCGCCTCTATAATACTTCTTTCCATTTTGTTATGTACTCCGCTATCAATATTGTTAGTCTCATCCTTACACATCTGAGCCTCTCCTTTCAGTAAGTACTTACTTTACTTTTATTGTATTGCAATATTTTCAATTGTCAATATAGATTTCCTGCCTACAATATGCGTTGATTCCTTGATTTTGCCTAACGAAAGTATTTTTAATAAAAAAATGTGCATAATATTTTTACTTTAATAAAAGAAGGTAAATTTAATGAATAAACTACTTTATATTGTCGCCAACTCAAAACCAGAGAATCTATCAACCAGCGAAACTGTTGGACGCAGTTTAGTAAACGGTATCATGAAAAAAATCAATAACCTGACTCTGGAAGAGATTAAGCTTTATGATGATTATATTCCCAGGCCAAAATCCAATTACTTCAGTACCCGAAGTACACTTGTAAATACAGATGAGATGTCAAAACTGTCCATTAATGAGCAAAAGGATGTACTGCAAATGATAAAGCTATGCGACCAGTTTGTGTCTGCTTCAATATATGTACTTGCTGCACCAATGTGGAGCCTTTCGTTTCCTGGAGTAGTGAAAGACTATATTGATTGTATATTGCAGGCTGATAAAACAATCAAGTTTAATGAAAATAAGCCTGAGGGACTTATGAATGACAGACTTCGCACTTTTATTTACGTGCAATCCTCAGGTGCAAATATTCCTTGGATAATAAAGCCGTTCATTAACAAAGGTTTGAATTATGTTGAAGATATAATGAAATTCATTGGTATCAG
>JAUZPR010000143.1 GCA_030705825.1 Bacillota bacterium
CCGACAACAGGATTCCGACAAGAGAGGAAATACTGAAGATCCAATATTTTAATACTCTAGGCTATAAGGACATGGGCAAGATATTATACAGAGGCACCGATGACGAAGGAAACAAGGTATTTACACTTGGAAGGGGAACCTCCAAGGTACTTGTACCATGTATAGAAAATTTTATAAGGGTTTTGCATGATGAATGTGGTTTTAACGATAAAATCGTTCTTTCAAATATGTCACCGTGTGTACCTGTGCCCATGACATTCGGTGGCTTTTTTTCAAGAGGGCTGCATATAGACTTTATAGGTGTACCCTTATTGGTTATAGGTGCACGGAAAACATTTATGAATATAGTAAAGGTTGTGAACAGCACAAAAGAGGCTGCGAAAAATTCGAAGGAACCGGTTTTGGTATTGATGAACAGTCAAGTAAAAAGCAAAGGGCAGTTGGACAGTTGACAGTTGAAATAACCCGGAACGGAACCAACCAGATATTTTCCTGAGCGTGAAGAACCCCAGAACCCTGAAACGGGCAGATATTGAATCTGCCCCTACACCGAACACATATCACCTATCACTGTCCACTGCCTTTATTTCTCAGGGAAAAGGACCTCGTGCTTTATTACCTCTTTCTTCCATCTACCGGAAAAATAGTACAATATATTTACCAGCATTACAATAGCATTGCTTATGACTATTGAAAGCCAAATTCCATTAAGCTTCAGGGATGTTTCGGATAAGACCAGTGAAAGGATTATTCTTACAAACCAGATGGACAGGATTGAAAAAACCATAGTAATAACAGTATGGCCTGCACCGTTTATAATTCCTGTTATAAGGTACATTACAGCATAGAAAACATATGACGAACCTACGATTCTCAGATATACCTTACCTGTCTGAATCACGTCGGTATCCTTCCCAATTCCGAAAATTGAGAGAATCTGGGCAGGAATGCTAATGGCTATGATGGAAATGATACCTGTAATTATGATAGTCATAGTCATGCCCCATTTGAATATTTCATTTATCCTTTCGGGCTTTTTTGCTCCAAGGTTTTGCCCTGTAACTGCCGACGCAGCTGAACCTATGGACATGGCAGGCTGGGATGCTATAGAATCAACCCTGCTTGCAGCTCCATACGCGTCGATTGCCGAGGCTCCGAATACGTTTACGAAGGATGTAACTACGGCTGCTCCGACAGAAATTAGAGTTTGCTGTACAGCTGAAGGGAATCCAAGCTTGACTATCATAATGAGGATATCCTTGTCCAGCCTGAATTTCTTTGGTTTTATCGCCAGAATATGTCCTTTTCTGTTCAGATATACCAACCCTATTGTCATTGCTATAACCTGGGCAATTACCGAGGCATATGCGGCCCCATTCAGGCCGAGCTTGGGGAAGGGTCCTATTCCAATAATTAAAAGGGGATCCAGTACTGCATTCAATACAACACCAATAATATAAAAAGTCAAAGGTGTAATTGTATCGCCTATTCCTCTTAAAATGGAGGATATAAGATAAGCCAGAAACATTATTAAAAAGCTTGCCATGGAAATCTTCAGATATCCGGATGCCTGAACGAATACTTCAGGAGGTGTATTCATTATTCTTAAAAGCTGATTGCTGGATAAAATACCCGCGACGGTAAGAACTGTACCAAAGATCAAAGCTATTGAAAAAGAATTGTTCACAATACGCTCAACCATTTTCATATTCCTGGCGCCATAGTATTGTGATACCAGAATTGTAGTAGCTACCGTGGAACCTGACGAAATACCTACTAGTATGAAAAGTATTTGAATGCTGACGGTAGTTGCTCCAATGCCGTCTTTTCCGATTATATTTCCTACCCATATGGTATTTATAATGCTATAGGTTATTTGAAGCAGGTTTCCTGCAAACATGGGTATTGAGAATGCAAGCAGATGCTTTGCTATACTTCCTGAAGTCAAGTCCTTTCCCAGGTTTTTGCCCATAAAAGCTCCTTAATTTTTATTCGTTATAAAGGAAAGTTTATGTAAAAATAAAATTATTAAAAGTGAAACTTTTGGTATGTTATTTATGTCCAATATAGGTATAATTAAAGGAGAAATAACGAAAGGAAGTATACGGCTATGATTAAAAAAACGGTTGCCATATTATTAGTAGCATTTTGTTTGCTTATTCCAGTTTCAGGTTATGCCGCATCAGAAGCAAAATCAATTGGTATTCAGTTGGATGACAAGGACCTTAAAATGCCGGCTCAAAGTGTAAGTGATTTTTATCTTAACAGTTTATATCTTCCTTTGCGTACTGTATGTGAAGCTATGGGATATAAGGTTGGGTGGTCCAGTAAAGATAAATTGATAACTGTTGAAAAAACAGGTAAAGTAATAAAAATAGACATCAAAAATTATAAAATATCTGTTGACGATCATGATTATTATTTGACAGATGAGTACACAACTTTTGGCAATAGTACATATATGAGTGAGGGCTTTTTTGCTGAAGTATTTTCATTAAATTTGCAGTGGGATAAGGCTAATAATAAAATAATACTTACCAGTATTAAGGAAAACCCTGTAAAACTAGCCTGTATTAAAGAAACTTCCGGGACCGATGCTTTGCAGGTAACACTGCAGTATCCCCAGATAAGCGGTTTGGATAATGCAGATGTTCAGAAAAACCTTAATTCTTCATTTAAGCAATTTGCACAGGATGCAAAAGCAGAAGGAATGAAGTATGTGGATCAGAATGCCGCCGACGGATATTATCCTTCTACTTCACACAAAGATGAAACCTATTTTGACTACAGAATAAAATACAACCAGAATAATATATTAAGCGTAGTTTTCCTTGATTACCAATATACAGGCGGTGCTCACGGATCAACCATTCAAAGTTCCCATACCTATGATTTGAAAACAGGAAACGAGTATAAAATGAAGGATTTGTTCCAGGATAAAGTTGACTATGTTTCAGCTATAAACAAATCGGTTAAAGATACAATGCAGGAAAATAACCTGACTGATGTGCAGCTGACACCCTTTGAAACAATAAGCACCGATCAGGACTTTTATATTTCAAACAATTGTGTAGTGGTATATTTCCAGGAATATGAGTATTTCCCCTATGCTGCCGGTATACAGGAATTTGCTACAGATTACTTGCAGCTTAAGGATATACTTAAACCGGAATTCAGTTTTCTCGCAGGTAATTAATCATATCCAAACACCTTCTCTTTTTGAGGGATATGGTTGAAGAAAAAATTCACACTTACTAAAGCCCCTCTCCAGTTGAATTGGAAAAGGGGCTTTACTTTGCAGAAGGGTTGGGAAAGATGGCTAATGCAGTTTAGTCTACCAAACCTACTTGAGACAATATCATCTTCATTGACTTTACCACATAATGAATATCATCCTCGGTTACCCAGTAGTTGGTTACAAATCGGAACAGCCCATTTTCGGATGAATTAGTCTTAATGTTCCTTTTTCGCAGTTCTTCACACAGCTTGTTCCCGTCATAGCCGGTATCGCTTATATCAAAGAAAACCATATTGATATGAATATCGTCAATAAATACTTTTATTCCAGGTATTTTACCAAGCTCCCTACCTAGAAGCAAAGCGTTTATGTTATCCTTGTCAAGTCGTTGTCTCATGTCTCTTAGGGCAACAAGTCCTGCTGCAGCCAGAAAACCGGCTTGCCTTAAGCCTCCGCCCATAAGCTTCCTGCCCTTGCGGGCCTTTTTTATAAACTTACTAGTCCCTGCCAGCAATGATCCTATGGGGGCACAGAGCCCTTTGGACAGGCAGAACATGACCGAATCGCAATAATCGGTAATTTCCCGTGCATCAACCTTTAAATATGCGGCAGCATTGAACAACCTTGCACCGTCAAGGTGAACAGGAATACCGTGTCTTTTTGATATTGAATGAATGGCTTTCATATTTCCAATAGAAATAACCCTGCCGTTGGAATGTGCATTTTCAAGACATATAAGACCTGTTTCGGGGTAATGGATATCCTCTTCCCGGATTTTCCCCTCTATTTCCTCGGGGTCAAGAGCACCTTTGCTGCTTCTGAGCGTTCTAAGCTGAACTCCTGCTATAACCGAAGCTGCTCCAACTTCATGCTGTACTATGTGACAGTCCTCGCCCAATAATACTTCATCGCCACGTTTACAGTGAGTTAACAGGGCTAGCTGGTTTCCGAAGGTCCCGCTGGGGACAAACAAAGCTGCTTCCTTTCCAGAGACTTTTGCCCCGTAGGCTTCCAATTCTTTTACGGTAGGATCATCCTCATATACGTCATCACCCACCTCCGCCCTATACATGGCATCCCTCATTGCCTGGGTAGGAACGGTAACGGTATCGCTTCTTAAATCGATATATTTCATAAAAAGACCCCCAAGTCTGAACTTCATTTATTCATTTAGTCAAAAGCACGAAAAGTTTAAATATGCTCCCTGACTATAATAATGCAATTCAACATCTTTGCCAAGCAGAATAAATTCTTATATAAATGAAAATAAATTGATGTCCTGCGACTATATAGCTGTATCCAACCAAAATGGTATAATATATAAAGTAGTTAAGCCTAAAAATAATAAATGGTCTGAAGTTATTTTATAAAGGAACGCTTTGTTATAATATTTTGGGGGGATAGCTATAAGTGATTTACTTTCCAACATAAATGAAAACTCTAAAATCCTTATTAAAGGCGGTACCGGAAGCGGGAGGACTACTATACTTCAAAATGGCTATATGAAGCTTTTGGATGAATATCATATGCCCAGTGACAATATTCTTGTTCTGGTAGCTGACGCTGTTCATGCCGCTGAATGGAAGAAAAGATGTGCTCCCGAAATATCAGGAAATATTTGGGCAGTAACTTATCTGGGATTTGTCCGCCAGGAACTTGTAAACTTTTATCAGCATGTTTGGAAGAATTGCCCCGAAATAAAAGACCGTAACATAAAACCTTTATTTCTTAATACCGAAACATCAAAATACCTGATGTATAAGGTAATAGATAGTAATAGAAGAAACAGGGGTATGTTTTCGGGTATAACCGCAAACAATCAGAAAATCACCGAATTCCTTCTTAATAATTACATGCAGGCAATGCTTTCAGGAATACCATATAAGGAAACAGGCACAAGATTATACAATTCTCTCGATTTGAAGGATGAAGTCAAAAGACAGGCATATATGGATATGGATACGGTCATTGAAGCCTATAGGTCAAAATGCTACAGCTTGGGTACCTATGATAATGCAATGACAGTTGAATTATTTAATAATTGCCTGTTGAAGGATGCTTTTTACAGGGAAAACCTAAAAAGCCGGGTAAAATATCTTATGGCAGATAACATGGAAGACGCGTCTCCGGTTCAGACTGACCTGGTTAAGCTTATAACCGATAATTCAACCTCCTGTCTTGTGTCGTTCAATTCAGAGGGCAGCAGCAGGGAAGCGTTCGGAGCAGACCCTATATATGCATTTAACTCAATAAAAAGTAATCTTGATGAAGTGGAACTGAAAGCCTCATACCTGTGCCCCGATAATTTCTATAAATTTTCAGAGGTTTTACATAAAAATATTATTGAAGATAATTATATCAAATCTCAATTTTTATTCGGAATTTCAAAGGAACCATCCTGTGAGCTTAAAAGCGAAATGCTGGAGAAAATTGCCGACAGTATATTAAAGCTGATTTACAGTGAAGGCTATGAGCCTTCGGATATAGTTATTATTTCAACTTTTGCCGATCCTGTTACCGAATACTTCCTTGGAATGCAACTTGAAAATAAAGGTATAGGTATAAGAAATGTTTCGGGTAAGGTTTCCATATCTGAAAATAAATATGTTCGTTCATTGGTAACTGCAGCACTTATATGCCATCCCTTATTGAATATTCCAATTAAGTCCTGGGATGTATGCGAGCTTCTAAGCCTTATTACAGAGGCCGACAAGGTAAGGTGCAGTATACTTTCAGAGGAGATTTGCAGTATGGGACAGGCTGTACGCCTGCCTGATCAGAAGGATATTGAACAAATCAACGGATTGAAGGGTTTTGATTGGACTAAGTATTTTATTTTCAGACAGTGGATTAACGAATATATAGAGAATGAACCTATTCCGCTGCATTTGTTTTTTCAAATGGCATTTATGGAACTGATACTTGACAGCAATGTGAACGGGCACGATATAAGGCAGGTTAAGAGGCTTTGTGACAGTGCTGCAGGCTTTTACAAGACAGTATCCAGATTTAACATGAATGTCTTGAAGGAATTCCTTGAGATGCTCAAAGCAGGTTTTATTATCAGAGGAGAAGATGATATTTCCCGTCAGGATATAAATGACAGCGTAGTTTTAACTGCTCCATTTACCTATTTGTCCGGAAATTTCAAGAACCGTGTTACAATTTTGGCCGGGTTGAGCAGTGAAAACTGGAGCTTAAGAATTTCAAAAGAGCTTGGCAATTACCGTGTTTTAAGCAGAAATTGGCCTATGGAAGGAATCTATACAGAAGAGATGGAAGAACTTGACCGAAGAGCACAGCTTGCAGATACAATGCGCGCAATAATAAAAAGATGCGGTGAAAAAATTATTACCTTTGAATCGGTTCTCTCATCCAACGGGTTTGAAAACAACGGTATTTTGCCAAACTACCTGGGAGCAGCACTGGGAGGTCAGCTATGAGTTTGAGAAAAGGACAGAAGGAGCTGGTTGAACAATACAGGGGAGGCTTCTGTGCCGTACCTGCCATACCTGGAGGCGGAAAAACTCACTGCCTGGCTGTATGGACAGCTGAAATGATTTCAAATGGGTATCATAAACCCGGAAAAATACTGATTGTTACTTATATGAACAGTGCTGTTAACAATTTCAAGAAGAGAATTGCAGAAGAACTTAAGAACAGAGGGCTGGACAGTAAAAACGACTATTTTGTCACGACAATACATGGCCTTTGTCTTCAAATAGTGCGGGAAAAGCCGGATATTGCTTCAATAAGCGATGAGTTTAATGTAATTGATGATATTGAAAGAAATGATCTTATAAACAGGTCCGTATTGGAATGGAGGAAAAAAAACCAGGAACGTTTTGAATTTTTTATAGAAAGTTCCCAATTAAGCAGTTCCAAAAAGGCTGAAAGCCTGGACAACAGGTGGCAAAATGACTTCAGTACGGTTATCCTTTCAGCCATAGGAGATTTCAAATGCAGAGGAATAAGTCCTGCCGAGGCTATTGAAAAAACCCACAGGCTTAATTCAAATTCCATCATTAAATGCGCTGCCGAAATATATGCATTATATGACCAGAAGCTAAAGATTGCGGGTTATCTTGACTTTAATGATATGCTTTATAATGCTAAAAAAATGTTGGCTACCGACAGCCTTCTGCTTGAAAGTTACCGAAAAAAATTCAGTTTTGTCTGTGAAGACGAAGCACAGGATTCAAATATGATTCAAAGTGAAATATTGAATTTGATAGCAAATCGAAACCTGTTAAGGGTGGGTGACAGCAATCAGGCAATCTGCGGAAGCTTCAGCAGCAGCGATTTCACACTTTTTAAGGATTTTTGCAATACCCCCCAAACCAGGGTATTTAATATAACACAATCAAGCAGAAGCTCAGTGCAGATTATAAACTTAGCCAATTATTTTGTAGACTACGTTAGAAACAACCATCCAGTTACGAGGTGCAGGGAAAGCCTGCTAATGCAGCATATTGAACCTGTTTCCCCCTATGATGATAGGCCAAACCCTGTAATAGATGAAAAGGGTCTTGGTTCAGCCATATTCAGATCCTGGGAGGAGGAGGCAGCGAACATCGCGGATTTTTCAAGGCGCATGCTGCAAAAGCATCCTGATTTAAGTACTGCCATATTGATTCCGACAGCATGGAAAATGAAGCTTGTTGCTGAAATACTTGAATCCAAGGGTATTCCTTTTGAACAGCTGGATAATTCATCAGCGGAAAGAAATAAGGCATTAAGAAAGCTGGGCAGTATAATAGGTTTTGCTGTAAAGCCTGACAGCAGTGATAGATTTGCCTTGATGCTGAAGGAGTGCTTTTTTGACTCCAGCTATGAAATACAGGAAAATCTTACCCACAAAAAAAATATTCTGGAATTCATTAAAAAATGTCCTGTGGAACAGCTTATGTACCCATCGG
>JAUZPR010000144.1 GCA_030705825.1 Bacillota bacterium
TCCGGTTCTTCAAACATCAAGCCTACTTCAACCGGATTTACATTCCTTCCGCTTAGGGTTCGTGCAATGCAAATAATACTGGATAAATAACCTTCATAGCAATGACGGGAAATTACAGGCGCATTTTGGGGCACTGTTAAATAAATCGATATTCCACTCTCTGTATGAATATCTTCTTTTATCAGGTTGCCTAATATATTCGAGTATTTGGCAAACTTTCCGAATGCTTCACCAAGAGTTTTACAGTTCATCATCATATAACCCAGAATCGACCAATTCCCGGCTTCAACAAATTGCCCCATATGAAGGCCAAAATATGGATCATTTGTTATACGAGCCGCTTCATCCTCTATATTTATGTATTTCTCCACAGATATTCTTTCATCAGGAGATTCCATAATAACCGGCTCTATATCTACCGACCTCAGGAAATCTTCTATATCCGCGTTCAGGAAAGTTAGATAACGGGCAATCTGTACCAGTATACCTGCCGAAACAGTATATGAAGACTTAACTATATCCTTTGTTATAAAAATCACCGCCTTGGATTTCCTTTTATATATAACAATTTTATAGCTGCATATTCTTTTTAGCAATAAAAAATACCCTCGCCGTAAAACAGCGGGGTATTTTAAAATAAAATATTCTGTTAAAACCTATGCAAGCTTTTCCAAAAACTCAGCACTTTTTTCGATGCACCCTATGCATGAAAGCTTCCTTAAACTTCTTATGCTAGTACATTCCAGAGCTCCTGCCTGTTCCAGGAAATACTGGTTCAGCTTTTCTACATTCTCCTTGTCGTACCTGTCAATAATGAATTTAACCGCGTAATATGCCCCGCATAATCCATCGGGTGCTCTTCCGCCGCCATAGGCGCTGAAAGCATCAACAAGATCATCCTCTATTCCGAATTTCTCTTTGAAGGCGCTTAAAACAGATTGGGCACAGTTCATCCTTTTATATCCATTGGCGCCCATATAATTATTTTTTGCTGCTGTGACCGACATTATAATTCCTCCATATAGTATAACCCTTAGTATATTATATACCCCCTGTAGGTATGTGTAAACAGAATTAATTTTACCAGATTAGCCAATCAGGTTAAGTTTCCTTGCCTTTTCAGCAGCCTCCACCCTGCTGCTCACCTGCAGCTTTGAATAAATGTTTATTATATGTGTTTTAACCGTAGAAACAGATATACACAGAGCTTCTGCTATTTGCCTGTTTGAAGCCCCGGTAAAGAGTTCACGTAAAACCTCAATTTCTCTTTCACTTAATAAATCGTCCTGCCTGTCTTTTTTGAAAAAAGCGGTTAATTCGTTTATAAAAAGTTTCTCTTTGGAGTTTAAATCCTTGTTCCTTTCCTCATTCAATCGCGTCAGGTATTTCAGTATCCATGGTCCTTCCAGCAAAAAAGGGGAGAATATGTGATTTTCAAAGCTATAGTAAACAGCTTCTCTCATTATATTTAAAATTTCCCTGTCCGACTGACAAGTTCTGCTTCCGAGGACATATATTTTGAAAAGAAGCGCTTCAACCAGCTTGATCTTAATTTTTTGGCTCCGGGTGATCTGAAGAATATTGTCTGCCATCTCCAAAGCTTCGGTTTCCCGTTTCATGTAATATAAAATCTTGGCATACGTCAATTTATCTTCAATTCTGATATATTTGGGCTCACATTCTTCATAAGTTTTAATGAAGCTTTCAGCCAAATCATCAGTCATCCTGCCCATATAAATCATATATTTTATAAGACCCGATGCAAAGAGCAGGTTCTTATAATAAACAAGTTCCAACAGCTTCTTTGCAGTCTCATAAGCTTCAGCCTTTTGTCCCTGCATCAGCCTTAGTTCCATAAGGTTGTACATATGTCCTGCATCTATGTACATATTTGTTTTTTTGCCCATATACTCCAATGCCAGATTTAAAGACTCCTCTGCCTTTTCTATTCTGCCGCTTTTTAAATAGATTCCGGTAATACCGACATATATGTTCATGTATAAATTGGACATGAATTTGTTTGTCTTTACTATCTCGAATATCTCACCGTAAATATTTTCACAGTCCAGCAAATCTCCCAGTTCTTCCTTGGTACCGCTCTTTATGCTTAAAATAGACATTTTGAGATAGGGATTATTAACCTTTGGCAGAAGTTCTTCGGCCTTACCTATGCACTCAAGGGATTCCCGCAGCTTAAACTGCATATACAAAAAAGCTGCTGTTTTTATATATATTATGGTCTTGGTGATATCACTGAGATTTAATTTTTCAATCTCATCGATGGACATAAGGTCGGTTTGCAGATCCAGATTCATCAGTAAAGACTGGGCTATTTTCAATACTTTCCAGTGTTTATCATTTTCAGATTTCTCTTTGAATGTATCGAACAGGTCGTTCAGCTGTTCCATTTCGCCATTGAAATAATGGTAAAAAAGCCTTTGTATGACTATATCCCTATCATTTTGAATGGCATCCAAAGGAATTTGAGAAAGGTAAATCCACGCTTTATAGTTTTGTCCCATTAAACGTATTATTCTCAGCACCTCATTATAATTCCGCGTTTCAAAGAGATGCCTGAGACATTCTTCATAATCACCAAGTTCTTCGAATATTGCTGCAGCTTTGTAATATATCTCTGCCCGTTCTGCTTCCTCCAATTTTAAAAACCTGAGTTTCAGAAATTCCCCGAAAATATTATGATACCTGTATGTCCCTCTATCCTCATCTATATTTATTAAAAACAGGTTCTTTTCAGAAAGCTTTTCCAATATATAGCCGCAGTTTGAACTGTTTAATAGTTTATTGCATATATTCTCATTAAAATATCCGAGTATGGACGTTTTGACCAGAAACTCCTTCTCCTCTTCCGATAAGGAATCTACTATTTCTTTTGTAAGGTATTCTACAACATATTTATTCAACAGCTTTATATCCCTGATGGACGTATTTTTATTGGCAGAAGCCAGAGCTATAAGCTGAAGCCCGCCAACCCATCCTTCGGATAATTCATTCATTTCCTTGAGTATTTCATTGTCTTGAGATATTTCAAGAGTATGCTTTAAAAAGTATATACCTTCCTGGTCTGTTAATTTCAAATCTTCTTCATCTATTTGCAGCAAACCTCCGGACATTATCAGGTCACTGAGGTACAGCATGGGTTCTTCCCTTGTTAAAATAACAATATGTACATTATCGGATGAATTTTTAATAAAATATTCTATTGTCTGGAGCAAATCAGCATCGTTTATAATATGGAAGTCGTCCAGAACTATTATGATTTTTTCCTGTGTATCCAACTGGTTGATAATTATTGTAAGCAGCCTGTCTATATCCTCTTTATCTAAAACAGCGTTAAAAAGAGACATAATATCCTCGTGAGCTTCTCCCAGACATTCCTTTAGAGCTTCAGTCAGATAATACCAGAAGGAATAAATGTTGTTGTTATCGCCGTCCAGGGAAATCCATCTGTAGTCTGTAATCTTTTTTTCCCTTGCGAAGGATGTCAGTAATGTAGTCTTTCCGCTGCCCGCCGCCCCTTTTACCAATGTCAGCTTGCGTTCCGGCATGCTTTCAAGTTTCTCAAAAAGAGCTTTTCTTATAATATAATTCTTTCTGGGCGATGGCATTTTTAATTTTGTAGATAGGAACTTAACACTGTTTATAATCTTCACCACCAATAATTCAACAATTAAACAGAGGATACATCTGCGACCAATTCCATTATATCAATTTCAAACCATTTCTAACAGCTTCCATGTTTTAATTTTCTCCTGCAGATAATTGTACCCGCTGAAAACAGCATTACTGTGAGCACAGTCAGGTATGCCAGTTCGGGCATGAAATTTACCATTGTCTTTCCCTGTTCCAGTCCTCTGACCAGATTGAGGTAACTCTTTTGGGGGAGTATATTAATTATTGCCTTCATTATGGAATTATTGTTTTCAAAGCTGTAAAAGCTGCCTGCCAATATAGTTGTAAGAATTGCTATCATTTGTCCCATCATAAGGTAATTGTCCGATTTATCAAAAATAGAACTCATAAAAAGTGCGAAAGCTGTTGAAATCAAAGTAAGGATACCTAAAAGAAACAGATATTGCGGATAACCAAAGCCTATATTTATTTTGAAGAGTTCCTTACAAACCACCAGAACCGTAAATGTAGGAATTATTGATAATATAAAATCAAAAACACAGTGTGATATCAAATATGCTGTTAGTGATACAGGGGAGGTACCAATCCGTTTGAAGGCTCTGTTTTCCTTATCCTCCGAATAAAGAGTCATGTACATCATGCCCTGCAAAAATATAAACATTATTAAATACCCGATAATATTTGAACCTGCTCCCCTTTTGGTTTCATTTCTAAAGCTGAGTTTTCCATTGCCGGTAACAGCCTCAAGTATCTTTTGGCTAAAATCCTTATTCTTAATAGACTGGATACTGAATTTCCCGTTGCCTTCATCAATTACAACAGCGTCATACTTGTTCATAATCAGTTGTGATTTAGGCGGCACCTTGTCTAACAAACTTATTTTTATATATTTTGAACTTGTAAATTTTAAGTTTTGTGAGGTGGATACCAGGGCAACGTTTCCTTTGACCTCAAGCTTTGCCGTAAAGTATACTGCAAGCATTATGGTTATTACTGTCACAACAAGCATTATTATAAAATAGTTCTTTTTCTCCAGCATTCTGAAGTAATTATTCCGTAATACATTAATAAAGGTACTCATACATAATCCTCCGTTTTGAATGTCAATTTGCATACTCCAAGGAAAACAAGCGATAAAACTGAAAGAACAAGTAACGGCTGTATAAACAGACTTAAATCATTATCGTAAATTATCCTGAATACTGCTTCTACCACCCATTTAACAGGGGAAATATAGGTGAGCTTTCTCAGGACATCTCCAAACCCATCAAGCTGAAAGAAGATACCGCCCAATATGGCAAATATGTCGATCACAAGGCTTAAAATCCTGTTCGATAGCTCCTCACTTTTAAATATGCAGCAGAACATGACCCCGGTAATTGAAGAAAAGAGATCGAACAACAGCAGCAAAGCAATGACATAAAGTATTCTGGCACCTCCAAAGTTCACCTGAAGTACTATATTGAACAGAAATGTGTTCAGAAGCAGGCAAACCGATGTAAAAGCAAACGTTGCGACTATTTTGGACAGATAAATGTACGATTTGGGAATAGGAGAAAAAATAACTCTCAGGTTGCTGGTTTTAAGGCTTTTTTCCAT
Source organism: Bacillota bacterium (assembly GCA_030705825.1). Lineage (GTDB taxonomy): Bacteria > Bacillota > Clostridia > Acetivibrionales > JANLFN01 > JAUZPR01. The sequence goes on from JAUZPR010000144.1 coordinate 5,251, forward strand.
AAAGCTGTTTGATGCGGTCATAGCAACATTCAACACTGCAAATATCAACATTGTGATTCCGTAGTAATCATATGAATCAACTCCGGTTCTGCCGTAATTCCCACTGCTTAAAAAACCTAATATAAGTGTCAGAACAAAAGTAATAACTAAATTAGAAATTAAGAGAGTAGGATTTTTTAAAATGTTCACCATATCTCTTTTGACTAAAGTCATAAATCTATACATGTCTTTCCCCCCCTTAATCCCTTAGAGTCCGACCTGTCAGCTTTAAGAATACCATTTCAAGGCTTTCGGCTTCGCTTGTAATGTTTTTTATTTTAACTGCATTTCCAATCAGCATAGCTATTATTTTGTCAAGGTTCTCTATACCCTTAAGCACTGATATTTTCAACAAGCCTTCCTTGAGTTCTACATTTTTTGTTCCTTCAATTTTATAAAGCTTTTGACAATCAAAACTTTTTCCGTCTTCTATTTCAACCGTGAATAATTTTTCATCGGCCAATTTTTCCTTCAATTCTTCTTTTGTACCTTCAGCTATCAGTTTCCCGTTGTCAACAATTATGATTCTGGTGGATATCTCTTCTACCTCCTCCATGTAGTGTGTAGTATAAATGATGGTTGCACCCTGCTTCCTCAATTCCTTTATTGAATTCAATATATGGTTTCGGGATTGCGGATCTATTCCTACAGTCGGCTCATCCATAATTATGATCTTGGGATTATGGGCAATTGCGCAGGCTATATTAAGTCTTCTTTTCATACCTCCCGAGAAGGTTTTTACCTTATCCCTCTTCTTATCAAGCAGGCCGACAAATTTCAACGCCTCGTCCACCTTGGTTTTTAGTTCATTTCCTTTTAGTCCGTATAAGGCAGCAAAAAAGGCGACATTCCTTTCTGCCGATATTTCCTCATAAATTGCAAGATCCTGGGGAACTATTCCAAGAAAGCTCTTGTATTCACGGTTATTTCTAATAACCTTCCTGTCGTTGAAATAGATATCTCCTCCGTCGCTATCCAATGCAGTTGTAAGTATGTTTATGGTTGTACTTTTTCCTGCACCGTTAGGTCCAAGGAAGCATAATATTTCTCCTTCATAAACATTAAAGGTTATTCCGTCCAGTGCTTTTTTATCTTTGAAGCTTTTTTCCAACTTATCAACCCTTATTATTGAATTCATTTGCTCATCTCCTATAAATTTAAATATTAAAACCTACCAGGTATAAATCCCGGTAAGAATCAATCCTTCTGATAACATTCTAGCTTTTAAACCAATAAAAAAAATCAACCGTTTGGTTGATTTTAAAGGTTGATTGTTTGAGAAAATTTCACTAGATTCTCAAGCCTTTTTATATCATTTCTACATAAATTTTAAAATTCTGGTAACAATGAATTTTGAATCAAAACAATTCTACATAAGGAGGAGCTATTAATGAAAGTAAAGACCATACCGGTTATACTGGTTATATTATCAGTATTACTTACAGGATGCGGCAAATCAGCAAACCAGTCTCAACAGTCAACCAAGACTCAGCAATCAACCCAGTCGGCAAAGACTAACCCTGATGTCACCACAACTGCTTCGATAGTAAATACCGGAGATGCCTTTGTAAAAGCAATAAGTAAGAGTGGTACATGGATTATAGCAGTTTTGAACGATTTGACTATCAATCAGGATTTAGTTGTTGAAGGAGATTTTAAAAATACCAAAACTCCACCTGTATCAGAGCGAAAGCTGGCATTATATGCACAGGATGCAAACCGTAAAGTAACTGCCAGATATACCTTGACAGCACCAAAAATGACTATTAAAAGTCCGGATGCCCAAATAACAAACGGAACCTTTAAAGGCGACTTGTATGTGTCGGCTAAGAACTTTCAGCTGATAGGCGCAACAGTTGACGGCAATGTATATTTTACTACCGATGAAGCCAAATCTACATTTAAGATGGATGCAAACAGCAAAATAACCGGCAAGCAGGAATTGAAGAAATAATAGTTCAAGTATAAAAAAAGTATCGTATCTGCAAATAACCAGATACGATACTTTTGTTGTATTTATCAAATATCAATTCTTCTTAGCCTATTTCGGTTCAGACTTCTTTGCTTTGTTGTTTTTTTGAATCTTAGGTGAGTTAAATTTTTTAACTATATTCTTCTTTTTCTTTAATCTGTCCGGATTTTTAAATGACAACCTATTCACACCTTTCTATTTCTTGGTTTATTTATATCACTGATAAGAAAAGTTTGAGCAGAATTCGCCATATTGAAAAATTAGTGATTGCTCAAATTTATTATGTCCAAATGATAGTACGTCAATCATTAAGTCCTTTTTAAGAGTCAAATGCTTTAATCAAATCCTTTTCTAATCTATTTAATTTAAATAAAATTTCTCTTTGGTCCTTAAGATACTTCATATAAATACACCTTGTGTCAAAGGGTGATATTGAAATATCCAATACTATATCATTACCGTTTTCCAATTGAAATAGATTTCTCTGTTTTTGTTCAAATAATTCCAAAAATTTATCTAAAGCTTCCTTTTTGTTTTTTGTTTCAAGCATTACTTTATATTTAGGGAAAAATTCGGAACCTGACCGAAGTTTTATTGTGTACATGGTATTTTCATAGGAAGTTGTAAGCCTTCTTTCAATCTTTTCAAGCATCTCGCTTAAATTATCCCCTTCCTTATATCCCAATAACTCAATACCACCCCGTATGTATATGTTTATTTCAGCAAAGAGCTTAACAAAGCAATCCGGATCCAATTTTAAAGTGTTGTTTTTCTTCATTTCATACAGTTCCAGGAAATACTTGATTGCTTCGTTCCTGTCCGGTGTTAGTAGCTTTACCACCTCATACTGTTTTTGATAACTTGGATAATCATATATGATTTTATAGGTTAA
>JAUZPR010000145.1 GCA_030705825.1 Bacillota bacterium
GCGTGAACCTTTATGAAAGGGCCGGCCTTCAAAACAAGGCAGGTCTCTTTTTTTATCTCGTACCTGTCTTTTCGGCTGAAAAGTAGTTAAAATTAAGGAATGTCCCCCTTACCTTTTAGCTCAGGTAACATAAATCATTCCCCCCGAATATACTGTAACTGATTTAAAAAATACAGCGCACTTAGGAGTGATGGCAATGGGAATGAATGAAAAAATATCCGAGTTGGCGGCTGGAATTATGGCATCAGCTGAATACAAAAACCTAAAACAGTCCAAGTTACTGATAGACCGGGATACAAACATGAAAAGAGAAGCGTCGGAGTTGGCAAAAAAGCAGGAAGCCTTGTTTAAATCCAGCCCCGGCAGGGAAATGGAAAACAGAACTGCAGAAGTAAATCAGAAGTATAACGAACTCTGCAGAATACCTGAGTTTGACAGGTATTTCAAGGCATCCAAGCAGTTCAATGAATTATTATCCAGGGTATATAAAGCCGTAGGTGATATAATAGAAGCAGATATGCGGCGATAAAAACGCCTGTGTACGGCCTTGAGGCCTGAGTGCATAGTAAAAAGTGGAATATCATTTAGGTATTGATTTTTATATGGCTTTATGCTAATATATTTAAGCGACAGTTGAATACGCCGAAGTGATGAAATTGGCAGACGTACTGGACTCAAAATCCAGCGGTAGTGATACCATGTCGGTTCGAGTCCGACCTTCGGCACCAAAAACCAAGGGTTACACAGTTGTGTGACCCTTGGTTTTTTTATGCTGTTGTATCGTATAGGAAAAGTTGATAACTGTCACCAGTCTCGTCACCAGTCTTCCATATAAATAATCGTTTATGTAAGAGAAATGATGAAAATGGTATTTGACTAAAATATTAAAATTGTAATATTATGAGAATTATAAAGGCAGCTAGAGCTATAAAAATATAATACTGGTAGCTAGTAAATATGACATACTGCTGTCAGATTATTTGTTATAATATGTAATTAAAAGAGATGAGATTACTCATCCGTTTATTTGGATTTAATGAAAAATAGTAAATAATAATTTAGATTGTTGAGGAATGAAAAATGATTACTATAGAAATGTTAATGTCAATTGAAAGTGATGCATTTCAGGAGGCATCAAAAAATATTGATAAGAACGATTTAAATCAAATTGTTGAATGGCTATCAGAAAAGAATGATAAGATAAGATACCAATCATTCCTTTTACTTCAAAATCGTTCAATTTTCTTTGATGATGTATACCCCTATTGGAATACATTTTATAATAAGTTAAAAAGCGAAAATTCGTATCAAAGGAGTATTGGACTTATCCTTATTGCTGATAATGTTAAATGGGATATAGATAACAAATTTGATGCTATAATTGACGAGTATTTATTACTTTTAAATGATGAAAAACCAATAACAGTACGACAATGTATTCAGTCTTTATGTAAAATAGCACATTATAAAAATCAGTTGCACTATAAAATTGCGAACAAAATTATGGCTATTAATATTTTAGACCTAAAAGAAACAATGAGAAAACTTATATTACTTGATATATTAGGAGTCCTTGCAATAATTAGAAAACATGAGACTACTGATGAAATTGAGGGGTATATTTATAATGCTCTTTCAGGTGAAATACTTGATAAAAAAGCAAAAAAGTATGTTGAAACAATGCTTTAAGTATAAATATTTATTTGCTTGGCAAGTATATTCTGTATTTATTATTGTATCACAAAAAGCTAAACCAAAGGGTTACACAATAAATGTGTAGCCTTTTATTTTTTTTGTTACATATAAGGTCTAAAGAGTATATACTTAAACATTGATATTTATGGAATCTATGGTAGAATATAGTAAAAATATGTCAGCAAAAATAACAAGATGACGTAAATATATTTATAATAATTTATACTGTTTTATAGCATTATATAATAATTAGTATCATTTATTAATAACTTATGATACTATAATAATAAGGGGCTGAATGTATGACTGACCCGATGAATTTTGGATTGCCTATTAAGTTAATTAAAATTCTTGTAAAGAATGGACAATATCAATTGACAGAGCATGCTCTTATAAGAATGGAAGAACGTAATATTACAGAAGCACAGATAGAAGAATGTATTATATGGGGACAGGTTTTAAATATCCAAGACCACGGAAGAGATATTAAGCTGAAAATAAAAAGCAGAAACAATGATGTGTTTGTTATAGTAACAGCACAGTTTGATCGTTTTAAAAGAATATGCACGATAGTTATTACTTGTGCGCATACATTGACTCAACTTGATGAGGATTGGAACGAAATTTCGGCCAAATAGGAGGTAATACTTATGAATTGCTGGAAGTGTGGTACTGAAACTGAAGAGAAATCATTCACATTGGTTAGTAATTGGAAAGGTTATAAAGTTTCCATAGAAGGTGTAAAGGCTGAAGTATGCCCTAAATGTGGAGAAAAAACATATGCAGCCGATGACATAAAGCTGATACATGCTTTATCGGAAGGAATAAAAGAAAATAACAAGCAGTCGGATTTACCGGAGATATTGAACCTTTATGAAGTTGCCCAAATTCTTAAGGTAACAAACCAAACAGTATATAATATGATTCGAGGCGGGAAATTACCAGCTAAAAAGGTAGGTAAAAAGTGGGTATTCTTAAAATCTGAAATTGAGAACATAATTAAACCAAGCTGCCAAACGATAGGAATGTCTGCTGGAAGTGATGGCATTTCTGGTTTTTCTGTTGAGGAAAAAGTGATGATTGATGATTATTTGAAATCTAAATAAGCACACAAGACATAAAGCTATTTTGTTGACACTTATTCCTGCTTTAACGGTGCTGGGCTGGGAACCGACACTACCGCTGTCGTTCGCAGCGGTGACGGAATACTGCTTGCCCGGGGAACAAACAGTTCAATTGTCAATAATTATGTCCATCATGTTTATGACCAGGGTCTCTCTGTTGAGACCGGTCCATGGTTTAATGACGCAGACAGGTATGCAAAAAATATGACCATTAAGGGCAACCTGGTGGAAGACTGCTCAGGCGGGATGGTTCTTGCCGACTGGGAGGCCCTGCAATTGAATAAAGACAGCTGGACGATATTCCAAAATATAACAATTGAAGATAATTATTTCATGTATTCCGGCTATGGATGGTCACATCAGCAACCGGAATATGACTGGGGCGTTGCCGGACAGATTAATAACGGTAATTGTAACATGTTTTTTGGTTTTCCCGCGAAAGCCGGTAAAGACATATTCGTCAAAAACAATGTGTTTTACCTGTCGAAGTATGCGCTGGTAGGTTGTAAAGAGGGCGGACAAGTACAAAAACAGCGGTATCAGGTTTCTTTTTCCGGCAATACCTTCGTGCAGAATACTCTGGGGTTGCTTACAGAATGGCAGTCACCTGAAGATTACAGATATATCAAGACCTACTACTTCAATCTCAATGCGAAAAAAACCGTTTCAAGTGTACTGAGCGACAAAACCGCAATAGTCTTGTTGCCCAAATAAAAAGATTGGTGGCAGGGACATCATACAAGTGGTATATAATGTAAGTACAAGAAGAATATAAAGGACTGGACTCGAAATCCAACGGTAGTCATAGGTTCGAGCCCGGCCTTTGGCACAATAAAACCAGGGGTTACACAGTTGACGTGTGACCCTTGGTTTTTTGTTTGCTATTCAACCAGAATTCCTTTAGATTTTAATAAAAGATGGTTGCAAGTGAAACTAATGTATTATATAATAGTTTCCAATGAAACTATTATAAGGAGGTAACAAAATTTTGACAAAAGAGCCAATAGGTAAATACGTAGCTGCAATACACAGAAATACCCAGAGTATTATAAACTACAAGCTTAGGGATTTGGATATCAAAAGCGGCCAGCATGACTTCCTTTTGGTAATATCAAAGAATGAAGGTATCAGCCAAAAGGATTTAAGCAGCTTTTTATATGTTGGTAAATCTACCACCGCAAAAGCTGTTAAAAATCTCATAAATTGCGGGTATATAGTAAGTAAACAGAATAATGACGACAAACGCTTCAACAATTTATACTTGACCGAAAAAGGAAGAAAAATTGCTCCAATGATAAATTCCACATTTTTAGAAATGATGGAGATATATTCAAAGGATTTTTCTGAGGACGAAACAGAACACATAATAGTTGATCTAAAGAAGGTATTGAAAAATATCACAGACGAGAGAAAAATAATAAACTCGGATATTTAACTTAGGGAGGTATAATAATGGAAACAGGTAATAAGATTATCGCCACTATTACTGAAGTGAAAGGGCATTGTACTGCAGGCCACAAGGCAGGGGACACATTTGAAATCAGTTGTCACAATACAGCCGGATTGTGTGGTTTTTTCTATCATAATATTTTTCCCAACCTTTCCACATTTCAATATGGAGGACAATATCCATGGTGGAGAGGCGATACCCTCTTTCTAAAGTGCCCGGACCCTGTTAATCAAGTATCCATAAAGCTGGAAAAAGTAGATAGTGAAAACACAGGCGAAGCAGAAGGATTGTAAAATTGATTATTGAAAGGTATTTGCTTTACCATACCCATCAACTACCAGTAAAAACCAAGGGTTACTCAGTTAAGCGTGAGCCTTGGTTTTTTTGCTGTTATTTGGTAAAAGACAATGGTAAAATATTATTGAAAAAGTTAAATGGGCTAAGCAGCAAACATGGCTTGCCTGAAGTAAGAAGAATTATTAAGATAAATTGGCACCGGAAAGCGGGGGATAAAAGTGTCAAAAATAATTATGTTATGTGGTAAAATATGCTCCGGAAAAAGTACCTATGCAAACCAATTGGCCCAAAAAATCAATGCAGTGGTTTTATCTTGTGATGAGTTAATGCTGAGCTTATTCGATGAACAACTTGGAGATAAACATAATGATATACTAAAAAAATGCCAAGCATACCTTTATAATTTGGCACAACAAATAGTTCATGCAAATGTTAATGTAATATTGGATTTCGGTTTTTGGAGTAAAGTGGAACGTACAGAACTCATAAGATTGTTCAACTCAAAAAACATAGAAGTTGAATTACATTATATTAAAATTGACGATAACTCTTGGCTTGAACAAATAAAAAAAAGAAACAAATTAGTGGAAGAAGGAAAGTTAAAATGTTATTACGTTGATAAAAACATGCAAAGAATTTTTAACGAAAATTTTGAAGAACCAGGTATAGATGAGAATTATCTATTAATCGATAATTCGGCTAAGACGTTATAAGCATTAGCTATTTTTATTGGGGTGACTAAAAGGTGAGTTTTATTTCTTGTTATGAATCAAACGCTATCATCTTAATGGAAGGTGCATTGGGTGAAAGGCTGAAAAGAGAATATAATTTATATCCTGACGATATGGTTGCCTTTGCAAATATTATCTATCGTCAGGGAGGAAAAGAAGTTTTAGGTGAATTGTGGAGCCAGTATATTGATGTGGCAAAAGCCAACAATTTGCCATTTATAGCAACAACGCCTACAAGACGCGCAAATATCGAACGGGTTAATAAAGCCGGCTATGATGAAAATATTATTTTAGACAATGTTTCAATACTAAAGCAGTTATGCGGTTCAACTGATATCGAAATGTATATTGGCGGTTTAATGGGCTGCAGGGGTGATGCATATAAAGCTGATGAATTTATGTATCCACCTGAAGCAAAAGAGTTTCATGCCTGGCAAGCAAACTTGTTTGCTCAGGCAGGTATTGATTTTCTCTATGCAGGAATTATGCCAGCATTACCGGAAGCCTTGGGAATGGCAATGGCAATGGAACAGACAGAGTTGCCCTATATAATTAGTTTTATGTTGAGAGATAATGGCAAACTGCTTGATGGGACAACCATAAACGACGCCATTGAAAAAATTGATAACAGTGTTATGAGAAAACCTGTTTGCTACATGACAAATTGTATACACCCAGCTGTTTTATATAAAGCATTGAGTTGGGACTTTAATAAAACTACTCTCGTGAAACAACGTTTTCATGGAATACAGGCTAATACCTCTGTATTGCCTCCGGAAGAATTGGACAACTCAAAAGATTTAAAATGCTCGGATTGTTCAGAATTAGCACAATCCATGTATAAACTCACAGAAATAATGTCATTAAAAATTATAGGTGGTTGTTGTGGAACTGATAATACCCATATAAGTCAAATCGCATCCACCTTTATTCATTTATGATAAGAATGCTTGGCGAGTGGTTTTAAATAATAGTTTTTAATTAAAGGATTTGATAAAAATAATGAATGCCAGTGATTATTTGGAAGAAGGACTTGGAATTTCAATAGACGAAAACGCTGCCGGTATTATTAACAGTGCCGCCTTTTTTGCGGACTTTCCCGATAAACGCATTGTTTTATTGGAAGGGAAAAAATCTGAAAATCTTTACTACATCATCTGCGGTATAGTCAGAGGGTATTACATTGATGAACAGGGAAACGACATAACAAAGTGCTTCAGCAGCGAGAATGAGTTCTTTTCTTCAGAAGGCTTGCGGACTGGAAATGTTTCATCATTTACCATTGAATGCCTGGAAGCCTGCCGGTGTATAAAGCTTCCGTATGATATGGTATACACGGTTATGAAGGAAGATGAAAGCTTAAAGAACTTATTTGTCAAAAGCTATCTAAAGGAAATTGAAAGATTGGAAAGCAGAACCAAAAACCTGACTTTGATGAATGCTGAAGAACGATATATTGATTTTTGCAGACAGTTTCCGCAGCTGTGCGACAGAGTCGAATTGAAATATATTGCATCGTACATAGGTATCAGGGCTGCATCACTAAGCAGGATACGGAAGGGAATAAAAAATATTTCTTCTGATTAACATATGTGAATTACTATAGTTTTCTTTATTTATATAATAATTAATAAAGAAAGGAGACTTGTATATGGAATATGCACTGATTACAGGAGGAACAAGCGGGATAGGCTTTGAACTGGCCAGGAACTTTGCCGCAAGCGGCTATGGAGTTATAATTGTTTCGTCGAGCAGTGAAAGATTGCAAAAAGCTAGACAGAAATTGAAGGACAGCTATGATGTAAAGGTATTGGAATACCAACAGGATATGAGAAGGATAGGGGCAGCAGCAGAATTATATGACCGAATAAAAAAGAACAACATAAACATTTCCATACTTGTGAATAATGCCGGAGTAGGATTGGTTGGCCGGACGGATGAAATCGACCTTCAGCATGATGAAGGCATGCTGATATTAAATATAATCAATCTAGTGGAACTTAGCAAATTATTTATTGCTGATATGTACAGGCAGGGAAGCGGCAGGATTTTAAATGTTGCTTCCACAGGAGCTTTTTTACCTGGACCATATACCAGTACATATTATGCCAGTAAAGCCTTTGTCTTGAGCTACAGCAGAGCAATACGTTATGAGGCCAGGGGAAAAGGCATACAGGTTTGTACATTATGCCCGGGTGCTACAAAAACGGAATTCTTTTCCCGTGAAGGAGTAAATGTTCCGCGAATCGCAATGACTTCCGAAGAAGTTGCCAGATATGCTTATAAACGGTTTATGAAAAACAAGGAGATTATTATTCCAGGTATAATAAACAAGCTGCAGGCATCCAGGTGGGTTCCTGTGAAGCTGAAGATGAAGATTGTTGAAAATATGAAAAACCAAAAAGTGAAAAATCAAGGGTAAAGAGAAGACCAAGGGTTCAATAATCCTTGGTTTTTAATTTTTTTCTGATAATCAAGCAGATTGTAAACCTGATTGTAACTATCTGAATGATCTTTCAATAATATAATACTATGAAGTTTTTTTGTCTTTTAGGAGGGTGCTATGCTGTCAAGGGAAGAATATATACGGTTGTCATTGGAGCTGAACCTGTTTTTTGCAAGAATAGCAAAAGAGCATTCCATATTCCTGGAGAGCGGGTTTATGGGGAAAGATACAGGGTTCGTTCAACAGGCAGATAACTTTAAAGTTCAGTTTGAAGGGTTATTGGCCGAAACAATAGCCCTGTCTAATGGTGTAATAAGTCCCGAGGTGGTCATGTCGGGTGAACTGGTAACACCGTTGACATCAAGTGCGGAACAGGTTTCAACATTCTATAC
>JAUZPR010000146.1 GCA_030705825.1 Bacillota bacterium
ATAAAAACCGGCAGAAAACCGATTATTGTTAAAGTAATCAGTTTCTGCCGGTTTTCCAAGTATAGAGCTTTACGCGATATCTCTGAATTTTAGCAGCTTGAGTGGAGTGATCATACCTGAAAGAGTAACAATTAACGGGACAAGCAGAATCCATAATATATTTTTTCCTATTATAAGCTCCATTGATAAAAGCTTTGAATCCATTAACATGATATTTGTCAGCCAGCCTGCAAAAACCGCTATAGCTATTCCCGCGAGATAGCCTATAAAGGTTGAAGACCCGATTTCTTTAAAAACCTTTGATGCAATGTATTTTTTTGTATATCCCATTGCATGAAGAAGCTCGAATTCCTTGAGTCTTTGATTATATTGAATCATGCAAAGGTTGCCAAGCAAAAAGCCTAAAACAATAATTACGACAACCCCGACGAAAAATATCACAACATTAATATTCTTATTTTTCTGATTAATTTCTTTTAGAGCTCTTTGGGCTGTGTATATTTGATATCTGTTACCAAAGTTGTTTTCCAGAAACCGGTTCATATCAGCAACCGAATCATTATCTGCAAGTGTAATTACCGATAAGTAATCATCACCGCTTAATGACTTATCATCAGTACAACCTAAGCCTAAAATTGCTTTACCTTTATATATTCCTGTTACTTTTAGGTCTTCTTTGTTATACCATCCTTTTGATTCCTTCGGTATTATTGAGCCTGCTTTTAGATTATAATTGGCAGCAAGCTTTTCATGCAGAAGCACCTCATTCTTCTTATCAGGCACTTTCCCACTTGTAAGCTTCATATTCAGACACTTCATTACATATGGAATATTCCTGTTCTGCATTAAAATCATATAAATTCCGTTATCACTAGAGGGTGTTGATAAATTTACCTTCCACTGGTTTGTCTTAAAAAAGGTTTTTATATCCTTGTTTTCCCTAAGTAAGACCAGATCACTGTTCAACGTATCTTTGGAGACTTTTTCGCCTGTCCCGCTCAGAACAGACATGTTCGATAGCGGGTACACATTGAATTCCTCATTTTCTGTAGTGATATGTGTAATACATATTGATAGGAAATAAAGCAGCCCGGATGATAGACATACAGTGACAGCCAGCGGAAGTATTTTCCTTGAACTGCCCTTAATAAACTTAAATATTGAAAGTGGCTTCATACTCTATCCACCAACCCTTTTTCAAGCTCGGATTCCCGGTTTGTATTCAAAGTGTTGAGTACGCCGTCCCATATATTTATGATATCGGTTTTTTCCCCAAGAATACTCTTATCATGAGTAACTACAATAACAAGCTTTTCCCTTGCATACTCCGAAAAAACCTTCATTACATCAAAAGCTGATTTATGATCCAATGCAGCTGTAGGTTCATCTGCAAAAACAACCTCCGGGTTATTTATCAAGGCTCTGGCAATAGTTACCCTTTGTCTTTGGCCGCCCGAAAGCTGATAGGGTTTTTTATCTTTCAGATTTGAAATCCCGAGTTTCTCCAGCAGTACCAGCGCCCTTTTTATATATTCTTCAGAATTACTGTTAAGCGGAACAAGAACATTATCAAGAACTGATAAATACTCCAGCAGGTAGCCTCTCTGGAATATGAAGCCGAATTCCTTGTGTCTCAGTTTTGCTCTTTCATCAGATGTCATTTTTCCCAGTTCATAATTCTTGTAAAATATCTGTCCCGAAGTAGCAGTTTTCAAGCCTGACATCAAATACAGAACAGAACTTTTACCGCTGCCTGAAGGGCCTATTACCCCCAGCAAACCCTTCTTGTCATATTTGAAATTTATGTTTCTCAATGCATGTGTTACATCTTCCTTGCCAAGATCATAAATAAGATTTACGTTTTTTAGTTCAAACATAATATATATCAACTCCTCAAAATATTACTCAAACTTTTCTACCACAGTTAAAGGGTCAATTTTGGAAAGCAGCCATCCTGCAGGTATCAAACCGAATATGGCAGTGCAGACAGGTATTGTAACAGCTTTTATAAGTGCATTCTGCTGCAGAAGAACAAACGGATAACCATGGGGCTCGAAAAATGTCTTGCCGAGAACGAAACCCGCTCCCAACCCCAATGCAATACCGCCTATAAAACCGGTTATATTCATAAGACATATTTCCTTTGCAGCTCTCAATAAAATTTGAGCTTTTGTAAATCCAAGGGACTGTAAAATTCCGAATTCATATCTCCTTGAAAAGTATTGAGCATAGCTGGAGTTTCCAGAGGCAAATGATATGACAAATATCACCGCAATTGACATGATTCCAAACAATTTGTTAAGAGATTGGGCATTCTGGTTATACCTTTTCTCTGCTTTGTCCTTTGACCATATATTTGCCTTATTGTCGTTTGTATCCTTATATTCAAGATTAAACTTGTCAAGTTGATTTTCTTTTGGAACGGCAATTAAACCTTTAAGTCCGGCTATTTTTCCGTCATCTGCATAGGAAAGGCAGGTTATGCAACTTCCGTCGGTTATTCCTACAACTTTAAATTTGCCAGGTATTTTTTCACCCGGGTTAACTTCTTTGCCTATATAATCTCCAAGCTTTTTATTTTTATTTTTAGCAAGTCTGTAGTCGATAATAATCTCTCTTTTGCCTGGTTGAGGCATTTTGCCTTGAATAAGCTTTAATTTAAGCTTGTCAAAAATATAATTAAATTCATTACTTTCTGGAAAAAGAACCATTATGTTGCAGGTTCCAAAAAAATGATTATAGTATGTATTCAGATAATATACAGGTATTAACCTATCTGCCAAAGGATTGTTTTTAATACTTTCCAAAAGGTTGTTATCGATTTTCCCGTCATCACTCGGATAGATCAGTGTTACGTTTTGTGTCAACCCAACATCGCCAAGCCTGGTTGGCTCATTTACAGCATAGGTGATGGATTGGAATATAATTACCATAAATACACTGAATATTAATGCCAGTGTAATGGTAACAGTCTTTTTAAGATTGTTCCTGTAATATTTATAGAATGACAGCGGTTTTGTTCCGGATTTTACACCATTCTTCTTCAAAATATCTCACCCCTCGACTTTATGCAGTTATTGTATCAACCCGAAAGTATTAAAAATAGTAACCAAGGTAACAATAATTAGTGACCGAAGTAATATTCTTAAGGAGCAAAGCTATCTTAATTAATAAAAAAACCGGTTCTACCCGGTTCATTCTATTATTTTTGTAATTTTTAAAGCCGCCATTGTTCTATCCTCAATACCAAGCTTCCTGTAAATGGAGCTGATATAGTTCTTTACTGTACCTTCAGAAATGAATAATGCCGATGCAATCTGCTTGTTATTAAAACCCTGTGACAGCATTACAGCCATTTCTGCTTCTCTTTCCGATAAACCCAATGTTTCCTTAAGCCGCTCCTCCCTGCTTAAAGGCTTTTCCTTAATGCATCCGGCAATTTTTACAGCTATTTTGGACGGCAATATAGTATCTCCTTTTTTTGCATCCTTTACAGCCTGAAGCAGTTTTTCACCGTTAATGTCTTTAAGCAGATATCCGCAAGCGCCATTTTTAAGAGCATCCAGAATATATTCCTCATCATTGAAGGTTGTAAGCATAAGTACTTCTATTTGCGGCCAGGACTCTTTAATCAGCCTTGTACATTCCACTCCATTTATACCAGGCATTCTTATATCCATAAGTACTACATCGGGAATGTTTTGTCTTACGGCTGAAATTGCATCCTCCCCATTTGCTGCTATTCCTGTAACACTTATTTCTTTATCTGTTTCTAGTATGGCTTTAAGTCCATCCAGCAATATAAGCTGATCATCTACCAATAAAACCTTTATTTGATCCATCTAGTCCTCCCCTTTTACAGGTAGCTCTATTTTTATTTCAAAGCCTTCGCCAGGCTCCGAACAAAACTCGGCTTTCCCATGTGTGTTTAAGACACTTTCCTTTATATTATTGAGACCAAAACCGGGTACAATATTACTGCACCCCCTGCCATTATCAGACAGATAAAAGCATAAAATACCATTAATTAAATCTAATTTAAAGAAAAAAGCAGTTCCTCCGCCATGACGTATACCATTTGAAATTCCTTCTTTTAATATTCTGATTACCATGCTTGCAATGTTTTTTTCCATATCTTTCGGCACATTGATTATACTTTTTACAGTGATACCCGTATGACTTTCTGCATCTCTTATGACCTGACCAACTGCCTGTTCAAAATTATCTTTTTGCTCTTCTTCTGCAAGCAGCCTTACCGAACCTCTCAGTTCTTTCAAAGCTCTCACTGCTTGTTTATAAGCCATTGAGAATTTATTAAATGCAGTAGCCTGATCTTTTTCAGCAAGCATTCTGCCGGCTTCAAGTTCTACTATGACTGTAGTTATTGTATGTCCTACCGTGTCATGAATTTCTCGTGCAATCCTGTTTCTTTCCTTGACCGCAGACATTTCTTCTAGATTTTGGTATGCAATACTTAATTCATCATAGGCAGCTTTAAGTTCTACTTCCCTGATTTGTGCCGCATGCATGGATTCTTCAACAAGTGCATTGCTTTTAAGAACTCTTCCGAGCATATAGGAAACAAGACCGGTAAATAGAAATGCCGGTGCCTGTACAATTATTATCAGAAATATGTTTTTAATGCTGTTTTGTTCATTAATAATTAAAGGTATTATGTAAAAAGAAAACGATAAAATACCGCAGACTATTCCATAAAAAGCGTTTAAAGCAATAAATGAATCGGCTGTTGTAATACATAACAGCAGCTTTACCGAACTTCCTGCTGTATTACTATCTGCAAAGAACAAAATAAATATCTCCGCAAGATATGTGATAAAGGCATAGTTTTTATATTTGTCAGTTTTATAAATGAACAGGTTCCTTATAGTAAATGAGGCCAGCCAGCATAGGGATAATATAAGATTGTTCCAAAGAGCATCTGTATTTGACAGAATAACTATAAAAATCCCTATAGAAGATAATATGTACATTATGAAAACATGAAAATCCTTTATACGGACATTCATACCAGTTACTCCTCGAATAAAATAAAACTTTTATCAAATAAAATTGAAAATTTACATAGATTTTTAACAAAGTATTTGTTCGATTTATTCCGATATACCTAATAATATTAGCATTATTTCACATATTATCCATAACGTCAATTGTCACAAATTATAAAAAATTTACGGAATTTGTTAAGAATGTTACTTTTATATATTAAATATTACATAATGTGCTATAATAGTTAATGTCTGTCCAAACAAAATAAACTCAAGGTGATATTTATGGATAACAATTTGAAGTTCTCAAAGGTTTTTTACCAACGCATCACCCTGAAAAGCGATATTTTTCTTCAATATCTTATAATTCTTTTTATTGGGTTTTTAATTTCATTTATTTTTTCCATTACATTATGGAAATTTGACCTGGATCTTATTCATTCTCTTAGCGAAATATTCTGCATATCAATAAGTTTTAACATATTTCTTTTGATATTTCACACATACTATATAAACACAGCCTATAACAGAATTCTAACTTTTGGCATTCTATTTTCTACCGCTATGAATATATTTCATACATATTATTTCCCAACTTCAAAGTATAATGCTGAAGCTTTTAATGATATATCTTCGATATTCGGTATATTAAGCAGATTATCTGTGGTACTTGTTTTATTGGTAAGCTTGTTGTTCACTTTTAAAAAAACATTAAAAAAATTCTTATCATTATTTGTAGTTGTTTTCATATCAATGATATTTTACATTATCATATATCATTATAGAAGCAGCTTTAAGCAGTTGTTGGCAAGTCATAATGAAATTTTCTTAAGAATATTAATGGAAGCAATTATATGTATTTCTTTATTGATTTGTTTTATTTTATTTAGGAAAAAAGGGAAAAGGATATTTATTACAAATTATAACTATATTTACCTTGCAATACTGATTTTAATTCCGTCCGAGCTCTGCTACTTTATTTCAGACGGAACAAACCCTTTCATATCTACATGCAGCCATGTTTTTAAAATGATTTATTTTTATTTCTTCTATAAAGCTATATTTGTTACCACAATTATAAATCCTCACAATAAACTCAATGAATCTATAGTAAAATTAAAGGAAAAAGAACGTGAAATGATTGAAATTCTTGATAACATGCATGTTGGTATTGCTATATTTGATAATGAGTCCAAAATATCTTTTGCAAACAGTGTGTGCCTGGATTTGCTGAAAACTAAGAAAAATGACTTTTTGGGACTAAGTTCAAAACAAGTTATGGATAATTACTCCGGCGATAAGTCTGCCATAAACATTATCGATCCTCTTATGAAAAATGATTATAAGACAATAAAAATAGTCAGGAGCTACAAAACAACCAAAAGTGAAGAATTAAAATTAAGTGTTGAGGCTATAAAAGTTAAAAACGGTGTACAGGTTATACTTACTGATGCAAGAAAGGAACAGGAGCTTGACGATATCCGTCTTCAAACCCAGGCAGTACTAAATTCCATAGATAACCTTGTTCTTTTGCTGGATACGAGATACAACGTAATAATGTGCAATGATGCACTGTCTAATGCTGTTGAAATGGATAAAAATGACATCCTAAAGCAGAATGTATTCAAACTTAAAAAGCTTCTTAATTCCGACTTGAAGTATATGCCGAATCTAAAAACTCCTTACAGCAATCCTTTTACCAAAAATTACAACGCAGATTTTACTACAAATAGTGGGAAAAAGGTAAATCTAATAATCTACTTTTCATCGGTTAAAAATATAGATAATGAAATTATTGGTTTAATTGCGGTCGGTACTGATATAACGAAATTACTGGAAGAACAGCAAATGCAGCAGCAGCAGGAAAAGCTGGCCCTAATCGGGCAGCTGGGTTCGGGAATTGTTCATGAGACAAAGAATTACCTTTCGGCCATCAAAGGTTACTGCCAGCTTATGACACTTAAAATAAGCGATGATGCAGTCAAAAAGCAGGTTAAAAGAATAGAAAATATTACTGATGATGTAAATAGAGTCATAATGGATTTTCTAACCTTCGCAAAACCTTCATCCTCTGTTCATAGCAGCATATCACTGAATGGAATCGTGGAATCTATGAAATTCCTTTTCGATAGCCTGTGTTATAATAATAAGATAAACCTTGAATTTAATTTGACTCATGCTCAAACAGATATATTTGCCGATGAAACACAGCTTAAACATGTGGTACTTAATATTGTTAAAAACGCTGTAGAAGCCTTGTCTGAAACCGAAAAACCTCTTCTTTCAATAAATACCGAACTGATGCCCGGCGATAACAAGGTCGTTTTGAGAATTACCGACAACGGAAAAGGTATAAGTAAAGAAGTCCTTGAAAAACTGGGGACACCATTTTTTACTACCAAGGATAAAGGAACCGGTTTGGGGTTAAGTCTGTGTTACAGGATAGTATCCGAACATAGCGGGAATATAGATATCAAGAGCAAGGAGGGCGAAGGCACTACTTTTACAATATCCTTTCCTTCCAGTATTAAGAGCGTTTGAACACAGCTTCTATATCATCTCTTATAAATAACATGAATTTTTTGAATGTCATTGAACCAAGAAATTTATTATAACTCCTGTCCTTAAGCATATTTAAAATGAAGCCCAGGACAAACATCACTTCAAATACAGTTATGTAACAGTCTTTTAAGTCAAAGGTATAACCGCCCAGTAATCCCGTGTATTTAATATAATCCAGGCTTCCTCCCCAGAATATTTTGTCTATCAGAGAACAAAATGCTCCTGCATTGATTATAACGAAAGCAGTTGTACCAAAAACCGTCCTGCCCCTTAGTGAAGCGTAATACCTGTAAAAAAAGTTTATAATAAGAATCGCCAGTATATTAATGGTTACTTGTGTTATGAAGCCCAACCCAAGACTCAAGCTTGAATTAATCCATGACAGTTTGTCATTTATGAGCGGTTTGAAATGAAGAAAATCCCATATAAGCTTTTTATCATAGTTCATATAATGGGCTTTAATTATCAGCTTTATTCCCTGTTCCAAAACTACTAAAAGCAAAAAAGCTGCAAAAACAAACCATCTCTTACGTCCG
>JAUZPR010000147.1 GCA_030705825.1 Bacillota bacterium
AAGCCCAAGCAGGGTTTTCCTGAGCCATTTGGTACGGATTATATGGGAGTTTGGTATAATAAACAACTTAATAAAGCCGACAACCGCCATTGCTGCTCCGACAATACCCGGGAGAAGTGTTCCGGCGTTGATGCCGCCTACAGTAAGTACAAGGGTTATAGTATCGATTACTCCGGCAATACCAAGAAGTAAAAAGACGGAATATATAATATTGTGAAGTTTGTGTTTCATTCTGTATTTACTCCTTAAAATAAAAACCCTGAAAAATAATTGTTTAAATTAATTTATCATTTTTGGCTTTTGAATAATATGGTATTATTAATATGTAATATTTTACATATTAGGGTGTCATATGAAAAAAGTTAATAAAAATATCTTACTCGATATTGTAAGTGAAATGTCTTTAATAATTATTTTCTTATTTACTGGGGTTGCTAATATTCATTCTGGTTTATTTGTTATATCCATTATTTTTATAGCTCTCTCGATATTTAGAATTACATATTTATTATTCTTCAAGATGAAAGAGGTTTCCAAAAATTAAATATTTTCAATTGAAGGCCTCTGTTTTTTATTGCTTATTAGAAAAGTTCCTTTAAATAGTGTATTAGAGTAACAATGATTACAAAACCAATGGGTAGGAGAAATAACCAGAAAAGCAGAAGCCGTGACCTGAAAACTCTTTTTTTCTCATAATCCATGGCAAGCTTATCAAAATCGGATTTTTCAATATCATCCAATTCCAGTCCTGCATCAACACTTTGGCTTTTTAGAATATCCTGTGCCTGCTCCAGTAAATCGGAAGGAACATAAATATCTATTCCAAATCTGGCTCCACCGAAATATACTTTCATATAGGCGCCGGTTTCCCTGTAGCTTTTGCGGATAGGAATACCATAGGCTTTTAACAATGATTCCAGAAGATCTGCCTGTATATCATCTGAAACCGCAGTTAAGAAAGCTTCCTGGCCATATACTGTTTGTTCGATTTTTTCTTCAGGCTCCAGCTCATCTACTAGGTCTTCTCCGCAGTCGCTGCACTTTTTAACCCAACCCTCATATTCAGTCCTGCATTTGGGACACCATGGCATATTGATACCTCCAGTACTTTTCCGATTAGTTCTATACTGAACAGCCCGGATTCACGATTAATATATCGGAATATTATGGAAATTATTAACCTTATCTCTCTCTGCGCTTTTTCTTTTCAAGCAGTGTCGAAATATGCTGGTTGTTTTGTTCTGTTGGTATTGAAGGTTTCGGTTCCTTTTTTGTTTTTACTGTATTTTCAACTCCCGGCTCAGTTTTATCTGCAAATTGAATATGTTTTTCAACCGGAGCCCTGGCTTTGGCAATGACTCCCGATACAGGCCTTATTATTACCGACACGGCTTTATTACCAGCAGCGGCTGCCTTATGACAAACCAGACCGGCTTTTTCAATAGGAATATTTATTCTTCTGACGGTTATATCCAGCAGCAATAGTATTATTACCAGTGCTGTCAAAAATGGAACTATGTCGGTAATGCTGATGACAGGAGCAACATCGCCGGTGAATACCTCACCGGGATTTTTAATTATTCTTCCGCCCGATTCATATGCCAGCTTTTCAAGGAACAGGCCTGGGTCCCTTGATGGAATATCATATTCGGGAGAATAAGGTATGGATATACCTGTACTTATATTCTTAACAGGAACATCTCCTTTAAATATACTGATATCAGCTAAATACACGCCTGTCTCGTCACTTCCGAAGCTGCCGCGGTATACACCGGGGGAAGTGGGAGTTAGTTCTGTTTTTACCTCCTTGCCGGAAGGAGATATCATTATTGACTGGATTTTTTCATCGGAATTTCTGCCCTCAGGAGGCAGGTTCAGTTCTACATAGCCTGTCCCGTTGGAGATGCCTCCCTTTATAGTATATTCATCGTTATTTCTTTTTTGTATGATCCAGGACACAAGGTTTTTCCAGAATTGAGGACCTTGATTCCAACCAAGCCAGCTTGAAGTCCACATCCCTTTTACATCTGGAGTCCAAGCTACGGTTCTGCCAAGTCCATACTGCCAGGCTGCCAGAACAGGGTCGTCCCTGTCACTTGTGAATATTACGCTTGCAGTGCTCTTGGCGGTAGTTCCCACATAACCGTCCAGCGACGGAACAGCCGTTATACCCTTCAAAATATCGGAATATGAAGTAAGCGTAGGGGTAAATGTCCTGTTATTGAGATAGGTTTTTCCTGCAAGAAAGGTTTCTTTTGCAAATATTTTCGGAATGTCGCTGAAAACATCAGTTTTATAAAATCTGCCGCCTCCTCCTATGGAGAGATTCTGAAGCAGCTCGGCATCGGCTTCGCGGCCTACCGCAACAGTCGATAATGTAATACCTGCCTTGTTTATATCGTCCATAAGCTGGTCATAGCCGCCCTTTTCAGCCTGACCATCAGTCAAAAGGATGATGTGCTTAAGCTTTGTATTTGAATTCTTCAATGCGAGATAAGCCTCCTGAAGGGGAGGAATTATCTGTGTTCCGCCATCGGCTCTGATAGTGCCTATCGAATCCTGGATGGCCTTCAGGTCATTTGGTTTTTGGAGCTTTACCACCCATTGCAGAGCCGAGTCAAATCCAATTACACCTATCATATCGTCAGGCCGCAGAACTTCGGTTGCGCGGATGGCAGCCTCTTTTGCCAGCTCTACCTTTGATACTCCATACTGGCCTTCACTCATACTTCCGGATTTGTCTATCACAAGAACCAGCCCAAGGTTGGGAAGCTCCTGCTTTGGTTTGATATCCATATTTACCGGAAGCACCTTTTCCAGTTCTGTTTTATAATAGCCTCCCGGTGCATAGCTGTTTTCACCGCCCGTTACAAGTAAGCCCTTTCCTTGATATTTTATACAGGTCTCCAGACTTGTCAGGAACCTGTCGTCCAGCTTATCGGCAGAAACGTTTGAAATGATGAAGGCATCGTATTTTTGCAGCTCATCAGCTGTTTTAGGTACTGCTTCAGGATTTAATGTCTTGATTCTGACATCATTCCCAAGCATTTTAACAAGCTCGGAAGCAGCCTTGTCTTCATCCTGGACAACTAGTATCTGAGGAATATCTTCTATATATGAAAAAGCTGAGGCTGTATTGTTTTTCATTATAGTATCGGTATCAGGCTCAATAACGGCTGTATATGTAACAAGGCCGCCCTTTTGGGCAGTATCTGAAAAGGCAAAATTATTTTCACCAGCCTGAATCTCCACTCTTTTTTCCGAAACCAACTGTCTGTCGGTATAAAGCTTGAGGGTTGCACCTGTTTTTACGGTACTTTTGATATTAACGCCTATTTCAAATTTTTCCTTCAGGTGGAGATTTTCCGGTAATACAACGCCCTTGAGCTGGACCTCGTTACCTGAAGCAGTTTTTACAGGAAAAATATCAACTGTAAAATTCCGGTGCTTGAGCTGTTTTATCTCTTTCAGAGCATCACCCGTGTTCTCAGCCCCGTCACTTATCAAAACTATTCTTTTCCTGTCGCCCGCAGGGATAATAGCTGAAGATGTTTGCAATGCCTGCTCCATATTTGTGAAGTTGGCATTTACCTTAGTCTGGATGGAGGAAAATTGGGGTTTTGCTGTAGGAGTCATCTCTATCGAAGAGTTTCCTCCAAAGTTTATGATTCCAACCTTATCGGAATTGTTTCTGTGCTTTATGGCATTCTTTATAAAATCCTCCATCTGGTTTGCAGACTTCGAGGTACTGTCCGAGCCATCGTAAAGGAAAAGCGTGCTTGTTGAGCTCGAAACCTTTTTTATTCCAAGTCCGGCAATACATAATGCCAGTAGAATAAAAACCGATATTCTCAAGGCAATTGCCGTATTTTTACGCCACCTTGCCAAGCGGAGCTTCCTTGCGGTCATTATTACAAACACTGCAGCCGCAGGTATTAATAAAAGAAAAAGAGGATAGTTAAAATTAAAAACCATGTGTATAAACCCACCATTCTATAGATAAAAGCAAGACTGCCGCACATAGAAATATGAATTGCAGTCCTATGCCCATTCCCATTATTCCTCCGGCTTTTGCAGAAGTACTGCTGTTCTTCTGAACTGCCTGTGTTTGTGATGACAAATTTGATTCCATATCAGAAGGAGTGTTTACAGTAAAATAGAAGCTCTCACTGCCTGAACCGGTTTTTTGGGTAAGAGTATATAAACCTGTTTCATCTGTCCTGTCAAAAACTCCGACAGGAAAGGGGGGCGCTAAACTTATACTTTTGCCTGAGGGTATTGTTACACTGGCTTCCACTGCCTTTGGATTCAAATTGAATTCTATACCCTGATCCGAGTATATATTATCGGTGTTTTTCATTTTAGAGGGAACCAGCCATTCAAAAAGATTTGTCATTACTATTGGAAATGCAGGTTTAAGGACAAGATCGGTATCGTGAAGATCAAATCCAAGCACAGCAATCCTTTTGTTTTCAAGATTACCCTCAAAAGCAATTGTACCCTCCGTGGAGTCAAGAACAGGTTTTCCCCATTCCGGTACTTCGAGTTTTTTTGCTTTGGCAATGGAAAAGGAGAAGTCGGTAATATAATTAAACAGACTACTTTCGGGTTTTTCAACCGAAGGATTTTTAATATCGCCCTCTACAGTAAAAAAGTTATTCCTGGGCGGATTAAATACCAGTATGTTTCCATCGGCGGGAAGCTTTTCAGGTAAAAATCCGTCATATATATACAGGTCATAGCCCTTAAGGTACGAATCGCTTTTGTCGGTACTTGATTTGAAGAGCTTTATGTTGTTCATCAGGGAAATAACTTTTTCGATAAAAATATTTTTTTCTGTTACAAGCATTACCTTGCTTTCCTGAGCCGGGTTAAGCGCATTGTATGCGGAATTGTCCATCGGAAGGCAATCGTTTTTATCTATTCTGCATTCAAGCATTTTTGCATTGGAGGGTATTTTGGACCAATATATGTTGGCAGTTTGTCCGGCTGGAATATTTATATTCTGTGCATCAAACACCCTGCCGTCGACATAGAGGCTGACCGGCAACGATGTGTCGGCTGAAGAAAAATTCGCTAATCTGCTCAAGGCAGTGACAGAGTTTTGCGTAACTGTATGCGAAAGCAGTGTTACTGCATAATTGTGGCCGTTTTTTGACTGGTTGTAAAAGTTTATATTAACATCCGGTATGACTAAATTCTGATCACCAAAAAGGGATACCGCAGTTCCGGGATATTGTTTGACTATGGATTGCACAAGGCTCGCAGCCTCCTCGGTATTTGCAGTTCCGTTGGTTACCTTTAGGCTTGAAATCCTGTCGAGAAGACTGCTTTTATCGCTGTTTAGATTTTCTTCAATAACCGCATTGCTTCCCATATTAATAAGAGTAACTTTAGTTCCGGGCTTTAAGTTTGAAATGTATCCGGAAGCCTCTCTTTTAGCAGCTTCAAACCTGGTGGGCGTAGTGTCATTTGCTTGCATGCTCATGGAGGTATCGATTATTACAAGGGCACTGCCCGATTTTCCGCCGCCTATATCAAGATATGGTCTGGCCAGGGCAAACGTAAGCAAAACTGCAGCTGCAATCTGCAAAAACATTAAAATGTTCTTTTTGAGTTTCTGCCATGGAGCATTAGCTTCAATATCCCTCAAAACCTCTTCCCACAGGTAAAGGCTTGAAACCTTGAAATCTTCATAACGCTGCTTGAGCAGATATAAAACTATAATTACAGGTACCGCAAGCAAAAATGAAAATGCCGAAGGTGAATAAAATGTCATCCTTAACCTCCGTTTACTACCGACTTGATCATTTCTTCTACCGGAATTGTTGTTTCAAACCTTAGATAGTTGACATTCCGTTTGAAGCACAATTCTTCGAGTTCAGATACAAATCTGTTATAAACCTTTTTATAGGTTTTTATGAGAAGGGGAGTTGCCGTCACATCCCTGTATTCTCCCGTCTCACTGTCCACCAGCCTTAAACCGGCATCAATTTCGGGATTGACCTCCTGTGGTGAAAGCAGGTGGCAAATATGAACCTCCTGTTTTCTATACTGGAGGAAATTTAAAATTTCCGGAAGTTGACTTTTTGAGAATAGATCGGAAATGATGATAGAAATACCTTTACCGCTTTTAATATCAGAATCCCTGACAGCACCATATAGATCTGTAGTTCCCTCGTATACAGCCTTTTCAAGAAAGTCGAGCACTTCTCCGAAAGAGTTTTTTCCCCGCATGGAGAGCTTGAATTTTTCTATCCGGCTTGTAGTGCAGAATAAGGATACCTTGTCATAATTGGACAGGCTTATATAGCTTATGGCAGCAGCCAGACGCCTTGAAGCCATACTTTTGTCAGGGTTTCCCCAATTCATGGAACTGCTGGTGTCCAGAAAGATATTTACGGAGGCTTCACGCTCTTCCATGAACAGCTTTATAAATAACCGTTCAAAGCGTCCGTATGCGTTCCAGTCTATGCGCCTGAAATCATCTCCCATTGCATATTCCCGGAAGTCCGAAAACTCAACCGAACTGCCCTTACTGCGGGACTTCCTGTTACCTGAGGAACCCTCGGACAATATTAATTTAGATGCAATTACCAGATTCTGAAGCTTGTTTAAAAATTCCCCGTCAAATAATTCACTCATACTTTTTCTTCCAGTGCTTTAATTATTTCAGTAATCACTTGATCTGTTGTTATACCCTCCGACATACCTTCAAAGTTGAGGAACAGTCTATGTCTTAATGCCGGATAGGCAACATATTTTATATCATCGTAAGCCACATTGTATCTTCCGTCCAATATGGCTCTGATTCTGGCAGCGCTTATAACAGCCTGCGCGCCTCTGGGGCTTGAGCCGAAACGAATATACTTTTTAGCTGCAGCCGGTGAGTATTCACTGTCGGGATGGGTAGCAAGTATAAGCTTAAGGGCGTATTCAAGCACCGGTTTTGCTACCGGGATTTCCCTGGCAACAGCCCTCATTGCCAATATCTCCTGGCCGCTTGAAACCTTGTCCAGTTCCTCTTCTAAATTGCCGGTTGTCATTGCAACAATGTCCATAAGCTCGCCAAGGGATGGGAAGGGCACGTTCAGCTTGAACAGGAACCTGTCCATTTGAGCTTCAGGCAGCGGATATGTTCCTTCCATTTCTATAGGGTTCTGGGTAGCCAGGACAAAGAAGGGCTGAGGCATTTTGTATGTAGTATTCCCGACTGTTACAGTCTGTTCCTGCATTGCTTCAAGTAGGGCGCTTTGTGTCTTGGGAGTCGCCCTGTTGATTTCATCGGCAAGGACTATGTTACTGAAGACAGGTCCCGGCTGGAACCTGAACATACCTTCATCCCCGCCTGATTTGGTAATAATATTTGTTCCAACTACGTCAGCAGGCATAAGGTCTGGTGTAAACTGTATACGTGAAAATTTCAGGTCCAGAACCTTACCGAGGGTTTTTATCAGCCTTGTTTTGCCAAGGCCAGGAACACCTTCCAGAAGAACGTTTCCGCCTGAAAGGATACATATGAGCACCTGACGTATCAGGTCCTTCTGTCCTACCATTTGCTTTGATATTTCATTTTCTATTCTGCCAATGGTCTCTATAACATTTGAAACTTCCTTACTTGTAACTTCCATAAGGCCTCCTTACATTTATTCCAATGAACTGAAATAATCTCTCACTATATCCTTCATTACCGGCGGGATAGAGTCATCTCCCAGCACGGACATAGCATCGCTTTTATAATCCCCAAAGACCTGGTCATAAGGGATGGCGTTTCCGTACTGGACGGGTGCATTATCAGCCTGTGTCCATTGACTACTTCCCCCGTTGTTTCTCGAGCCTTTTACCTGGGAAGGGTCTGCATCACCGCCAAGCCTTTTTGAGGTGTAAATGTTCTCATAATCCTTTGCCTGCTTTTCTCCGGGCTGTCTGCTGCCTGAACCCGATTCATCCCCGCTGTAGCCAAGATCACCGTTGGAGCTGGTATTTCCTGCTCCACCGCCT
>JAUZPR010000148.1 GCA_030705825.1 Bacillota bacterium
AGTTCTATTTGGCTTTCTGTCTCTGTCCTATTATGGCTCAAAGCAGCTATAAAATTAAAAGTTTCAAAGAAAACCGTGCAATTCATAAAGATATCGCCGGAGATTAAAATCAGCTTAGCATATTGTGGTATAAAAATCAAGTATTAAAAGTGTTAAGAGTTGGAAATTAGTAGTTCGGAAGTTTGGGGGTTGGGGGTTCGTGGTTGGAGAGGATAATGTAGGGAACGCTGCCCTCAGCGTTCCGAACGGTAGGCATCCGCCTTATCTAACCCTCATCCCTAACCCTTCTCCCACATAGCATTGTGGGAAGGGAAAACACCGCTATATATTCCTCCCTTCTCTTTGGAAAGAGAGGGGGTGGGGGTGAGTTCTTGGGGGCTGGGTTTTAATTTTTTGAAACTCCTAACCCTGAACTCCGAACTCCGAATTCCCAACCCTGAACCTAAAAAAATCGGATAGCTTATGCTATCCGATTTTTTATATAAATTCTTATGCTTTTACAGGTTTTGATCTTATTTTCTTCTTTGCCTGTGATTCCTTCCACAATACCCACAAAGGACTTGCTATAAATATTGAGGAATAGCATCCGCTTATTATACCTACTATAAGAGGAAGTATAAAGTCTTTTATACTTACGATATTATAGTACATTGAGAAACCAAGTATTGAAAGCAGACATATTAAAACTGTAACAACGGTATTAATTGACCTGTTCAAGGTTTGTATAATACTCTTGTTTACAAGTTCCGATATATTTGTCTTCCTTAACAGCTTGCTGTTTTCTCTGATTCTGTCGTAAATGATAATGGTATCATTCATCGAATATCCGAGTATTGTCAGCACGGCCGCTATAAACGCTTCATTTACCGGAAGTTTGAATATGGTATAAACTGCAAGCATTATCAAAGCATCATGTATCATAGCCAAAACAGCCATTACTCCGGCAGAAGGACCTGACATTATTCTGAACCTTATCCATATATATATTACTATACATAAGGATGACAGTACCAGAGCCAATACACCACTTTTCAAGAGTTCCGAACCTATTGACGGTGAAACATTGCTTATACTAGGGTTCTGAGTAAATTTAAACTTTGCTTTCAAAGCAGTTGATAAATTAGCCAGATCCGCATCATTCAACGATCCCTGTTTGTCAGCTATCTTTACTGTCAATACCTGAAGCGTCTGAGTTGTATTTTTAGAGTTATAGGTATTTGACAGCTGTGCTGTAGCAATTTTATTAACTGTATCACTAGTGATCTTTTCTGCATCAGTTATAATTGAGTTTTTCACCTGATCAGCGGTCTGACCCTTATATATCTGGTTTATCTGTGTGCTGTCAAGAGGAATATCCATTACGGTTCCTCCCTGGAATGAGATATCAAGCTGCAGACCATTGACGAATAATGCTACTATACCTGCAATTATTATAACTGCTGACAGAATAAAGAAGTATTTCTTTTTGCCCATCAAATCAACCATTTTTCTTCACCTCCGCAACTGTCTTGACACCATACAACCAGTGATGTTTCGCAAAATTAAGTCCTGAAATTGACTGCAGAAGCAACCTGGAAATAAATACAGCTGTCAGGAAGCTCAGGATAACTCCAAGTCCAAGTGTATAAGCAAAACCCTTTATTGTATCTGTTCCGAAGAACCATAGGAAAATTGCAGTTATCAATGTAGTCATGTTTGCATCGAGTACTGCTGTAAACGCCCTCTTGAAGCCCACATCTATTGCTGCACGAAGCGTTTTTCCGTTTCTCAGTTCTTCTTTTATTCTCTCAAATATTATAATATTTGCATCAACGCCCATACCTATGGTCAGGATTACACCTGCTATACCTGGAAGTGTAAGGTTAGTAAGGCGTGTCCATGACAGGAACAGAATCTGAAGCACAGTATGTGCAAGTAGTGCGATGTTTGCCAGTAATCCAGGCAGTCTGTAATAAAGCAGCATGAATATCCACACAAGAATTATTGCCAAAAATCCTGCCATAAGAATAACATCAAGAGCATTTCTTCCAAGCTGTGGACTTATCTGATTTACACTAAGAGTCTGCAGCTTGAAAGGTAGAGAACCGGCTCTTATTGTTGCTGCAAGATTACTTGCGTATGAGGCTGTCATTCCGCCGCCGTGTATCTCTGCTTCACCACTCATTATTGTCTCTTCAACACCGGCTGTTTCTACACAGGTTTCATCAAGGTATATACTAATTCCTTTTGAACTGTCTTTTGCAATCTTTGAAGTTATATCAGCGAACCTGTTGCCAGCAGCTTTACCGAGAGTCAAAGAAACTGCCGGCTGTCCGGATTGATCCACAGAATATCTTGCTCCTGTAATATCTTCACCTTGAGCAAATGGATCACCTATACGTTCAGGATTTCCCGCCGAATCCCTCTTGGTATTGTCAACCTCATAGAAACGTACCATTGCTGTCTGTATTGCATCCCGAATTGTTGCATTAGGATCGGTTACCTTGTTACCGGCATTCGGTATCTCGACTATAATACGTTTCTTTGCCTTGTCGATAGTTACGCTTTTATCTGTAATGCCCTTTCCATCGAGCCTTCTTACGATAATTTGTCTTGCGGAATCAAGTTCATCACCGTTAGGAGCACTTCCATCAGTCTTAACTCCTGTAAGCGTTGCTTGTATACCACCGTCCACATCGATACCCCTAACTATGTCATTAGCTCCAGGGATCCTAATACCAAAAATCTGTCCAAAGTAAGCTATATAGGTTAAAATCGCTATTATAATGACTATACTGGCGAATTTAGCCACGTTCTTGCCATTCATCTGTAAAATTCCCCCTTTTTTTTCTTGTCCGCATGACGATATTATATATCTACAGGTAATCTGCGTCAATACTAATCAGGCAGTATTATTTCGTGTATTTAGCTGCAAAAACGCCTTTAAATTAACAATATCGCATATGTAATTTTTTTATAAAAGCCGAGAGTTATTAATAATTAATTGGAAATTAAGTCCCAAATAATTTGCTGCCCGTCTGCACATTGTCATTCTGGTAAGAAATATCTCAAAATAATCCATTACCGGACATATGTTGGTATCTATCCTAAGTTCCAGAAGTACGCTCTTTTCTTCCTGGTGAACAGATATATCGGAACTTTCAACCGCATAATTTACTCTGTCGTGTATATCAAAAGTGCCGAAATCCCTGTTTCTCACCCTGCTCCTGTGGACATCGGACTTATCAGCAAGTATCAAGGCTGAAGAAATGTTGCTAACTGCAGTACCTGTTCCCTCATCATGGTTTCCTATTGCCAGCATTATTTCAGAAGCATCACTGTATTCCATACCCGATTTTGTTAAAATTCCGTAAGCAAGTATTGCTCCCGAATGTGCGTGGTCAACCCTGTTGACTGCATTGCCTATGTCATGAAGATATCCTGCAATACGTGCAAGCTCAATTTCATGTTCATCATGTTCAAGGGCTTTCAGAATGTTTCCTGCAGAATTGGATACCAATCCGACATGCCTGAAGGAATGCTCGGTATAGCCCATAGCCTCCAGCTGTCTTTCCGATACTTCAAGAAAATTTCTAACTTCTTGATTTTTTTTTACATCTTCCAAAGTTATATGTGCCATATATTGTTTCCTCCATTCTTAACTTTTATTATGAGCCTTCTGAGAGTAAATATTAATGGAGGAAATAAATACTATAATTGTGTCTGAATCCAGACAGCACATTCAACCCTTTTCTTTTCGAGGCTGCAGCCTATTTTATACGGTTTATTGATAGTTCCGTTAAACTGGAATGCATTTGCTGCACACCCTCCGCTGCAGTAGAATTTTGCCCAGCATTCGCTGCATTCTTCCTTGGAATAAACATTGCAGCTGCTGAAGTTTTTTTGAATGCTTCTGTTGACTTCAGTTTCATTTACATTGCCCATTTTAAATTCCTTCATGCCTACAAACTGATGACACGGATATATATCTCCTTCAGGAGTTACTGCAACATATTCATGTCCCGAGCCACATCCTCCAAGCCTCTTTGAAACACATGGGCCCTGTCCCAAATCAATCATGAAATGGAAAAAATTAAAGCCCTTACCATCTTTCTCTCTTTTTACATATTCATGTGCAAGCTTTTCATATTGGTCATATAGAACAGGAAGGTCCTCTTCACGTATATCATATCCGGTATCTTTGGCAGCAACCACAGGTTCGACTGAAACCTGTTTAAAGCCAAGGTCGGCAAGATGCAGGACATCATTTGAAAAATCGAGATTATTCCTGGTAAATGTGCCTCTGACATAATAATTGTCCTGATTTCTGGATTCCGCCATATCCAGTATGTGCGGAAGTATGTCTTTATATGTACCGGTGCCGTCCACTCTGAAACGCATTCTGTCATTGACTTCCGGACGGCCGTCAATACTTAAGACAACATTATTCATATTCTCATTAATATAATTCCTTTTTTCCTCGTTAAGCAGCAGAGCGTTGGTTGTTATTGTAAATTTGAATTTCTTATTATATTCCTTCTCTTTTTCCTTTGCATAGCTTACTATTTCCTTTACCGAGTCAAAGTTCATAAGCGGCTCGCCGCCAAAAAAGTCTATTTCAAGATTCCTTCGGCTGCCCGATTCCCTTATCAGAAAATCAATTGCCTTTTTTCCTATTTCGGGACTCATCATTGTTCTTTCTCCACCGAAATTTCCTGTAGCTGCGAAACAATACCCGCATCTAAGGTTGCAATCATGGGAGATATGCAGGCATAGTGCTTTTATGACCCTGTTATTAGTCCACAAGGGAATATACTCCTTGTATTTATCTTCTGTAAACAGCTGTCCGGCATTTACCAGTTCATCAATTTCAGAAATGGATTCCAGTATTTCATCCTTATTAAATTTAACTGAAAGCTTGTCCAAAATATCCTGTGTTGTTGATTTTCCATAGTAATCCAGAACTTCGAAGGACAGATCATCAAACACATGTACAGCCCCGCTGTTTACATCAAGGACTATATTCGACCCGTACATTTTATATTTATGTATAAGTTTATCCTGCAATATTACTAACCCCTTCCAAATGATATCTGTTAGCTGTTTTATGTATACCAACTCATATTTTCTAAATTAAAAAAGTGAAAAGCGAATTTTCACTTTCCACTTTCATAATATGAACATATCGGTAAGCGCAAAGCATTACCGTTATGCCTTAACCTCATTTCTTCTGGCAGTTCTGGTTGGCAACAGTACATGAAGTTTTGCATGCAGACTGACAGGAAGTCTGGCATTCTCCGCATCCGCCGTTCTTTACGCTGTTTGTCAAAGATGCTCCATTTATAGTTTTAATATGTTTCATTTGTTAGCCCTCCTATGCCATTTTTTTCAATTGACAATTATGTTTTAATTGTCGATTGATACTGCGACCTCGATTATTATAACATAATGTTGTATTATTGAAAAGATTATTTTGGCAGTTTTTATACATTTATTATCCTTAAAATTCAACTAGATTAAAAATGTTTTGAATATGTATTTCTCTTAAAGTTTATTCCTATTATTCCGCCAATAGCTCCAATTATTATTCCTATTATAAGCATTGTTACAACATGGCTGGTTACATTGAAATTTTTGAATATGATACTACCGAACAGGTACATAATAAGCATATATATCAGCCCTACTATACTTCCATTAAGCCAGCCTTTGTTTCTTAATTTTCTGGTGGCTGCAGCCCCGGCTGTTGTAATGCTTGCCATTGAAACCAGTATTACGCAGGTAGGCGTATATTTTTCGGGAAAATCCGTATAAGTCAGTATGAATGCAAAAATTATAAAAAGAGGTATAGTTATAATATATGAAATAATTATGCCTCTTCCTATCATTTTAAGGCTAATATGTTCGCTGATCACTGCTTTGGCATTTTGCGCCGTTTGCTTTATCATAAACCTCAACCCCCATGATTTACTGCTGTTATCAACTAGTAATAGTCTATTTTATAAACAATACAGTTAGAACAAGGGTTGTAATAAAATATTGGGTAACAAAACACCTGAGTAACCTGAGCGTTTTTTTATCTGTAAAATAGCAAAAAAAGAGCGCTTATCGTATCGCGCTCTGTTTTTTATGCCTCAACCGGTTTAATAACTTCTTTGATTGCCCATCTCTTGACAAGAATTTTGGATTTATCAATACCTGATTCAATCGTAACTTCATCATCTTTTATATTGATGATTTTTCCGCTGATGCCGCCTATAGTTACTATATTGCTACCTACTTCAACAGCGCTCAGCATTTCTCTTGTCTTCTTATCTCTTCTTTTCTGCGGAAGAAAAATAAGTAAGTACATTATTCCTATGAAGAAAACAATGTAAACTATAAAGAAAGTCGTAGAGCCTCCCATAAATTACCTCCTCATTTGGTTTTTGCGGGTATTAGCTTTTTTTCCATCGGTAAATATTGTATACCTTTTTAAATAAAAGCTCAACATTAAAATATAGAGAATAAATAATATATTATTATTTATATCCAAAAGCACTAAAAAATTCTTTTCTAAAGTCTCCCAGCCTGTCTTCCATAATGGCCTGCCTTATATTTTCCATAAGCTTTATCAGGAATCTGAGGTTATGCCAGGTTGTCAGCCGTATACCCAAAACCTCCTGGGACTTTAAAAGGTGCCTTATGTATGCCCTCGAGAAATTTCTGCAGGTATAGCAGTCACAGTTGGGATCAAGGCTGGAGTAATCTCTTGCATAAATGGCATCACGTATTATAACCTTACCCTGGCTTGTAATAACGGTACCGTTTCTTCCTATTCTTGTAGGCAGTACGCAGTCGAACATATCTATTCCGCGTATTGCCCCTTCTATAAGATAATCCGGACTTCCAACGCCCATAAGATACCTTGGCTTGTCTTCCGGAAGCATTGGAACTGTGCATTCAAGCATTTCGTACATTGCTTCTGCCGGCTCTCCTACGCTTAAGCCGCCAATGGCATAACCAGGGAAATCCAATTCTATCAGTTCATTTGCGCTCTGAATCCTCAAATCCTTGAAGGTACTCCCCTGAACAATACCGAAAAGAGCCTGGTCATCAGGTCTTTTATGAGCTTCCTTACATCTTTTAGCCCATCTTGTCGTTCTTTCCAGAGAATTCTTTGCATATTCGTATTCGGCAGGATACGGGGTGCATTCATCAAAAGCCATTATTATATCGGCACCCAGGTCATTTTCTATTTCAATAGCCTTCTCAGGCGAGATAAAGTGCTTTGATCCGTCTATATGGGATTTAAAGGTTACTCCCTCTTCCTTGATATTTCTCAGGTCGCTCAGACTGAAAACCTGAAATCCTCCGCTGTCTGTCAATATCGGCCTGTCCCAGTTCATAAACTGGTGCAATCCTCCGGCTTCCTTTACTATATCCTGTCCAGGGCGCATGTATAAATGGTATGTATTGCTGAGAATTATTTTTGCTTCTATAGTTTTTAACTCATCTGGAGACATTCCCTTTACAGTTGCCTGTGTTCCCACAGGCATGAAAACAGGTGTGTCGAAGGAACCGTGCGGAGTATGTACTCTGCCCAGCCTTGCACCGGTCTGTTTGCATTTTTTAATAAGTTCATATGTTACTGCGGACATTGTATACCTCGCATCCTATTTAATTAATTGACAATGGATAATTGACAATTGTCAATTGTCAATTACTTTATCAGCATCGCATCTCCGAAACTGAAAAATCTGTACTTTTCCTTGACTGCGCATTCATACGCTTCCAGTATCTTTTCCCTTCCTGCCAGTGCACTTACAAGCATCAGCAGTGTTGATTCCGGGAGGTGGAAATTTGTAATAAGTGCATCAATAATCTTAAATTTATAGCCCGGGTAAATAAAAATGCTTGTCCATCCGCTTCCTGGAGATACCAATCCATTTTCTCCTGCCTCAGTTTCCAGCACTCTGCAGCTTGTTGTACCTACAGAAATAACTCTTTTCCCGTTTTTTGCCGCAGTG
>JAUZPR010000149.1 GCA_030705825.1 Bacillota bacterium
CAATATTCACTTGAACTTACAGAAACCAACCTCGATTTTAACGGTGATTATGATGTCACCCTTCCTTCTAACCTGCCGGCATAATGATATCAACGCTGTCTGAAGGATCATGCATATATTTTTTCAAGAGAAATGGTTCCATTTAAACGGAACCATTTCTCTTGATCAGCACAGGTTTTAAGAATCATGTCCATAAGGAGGGGGTGCCTAAATTCAGGGCATGAAGCAATTTAAAATTTTAGGCTTTAGGTTTTTCGTCAGCTTTTTCAGTTTTGTCTTCCTTTATACCAGTATATTTTCTCATGTATTTGGCAAAACGCTGGTTCAAGCTTTCAGAGCAGCATCTGGATTCCTTCTTTGCCAGTTCAAGAAACTCTTTATAATTCATATAAGTACCCTCCCTGAAAACATTACTGTAACTCTACAGCCATATCATACTTATGCCCAATTTTTTCGCCGGCATAAATACGGTTTTCACAATACAATATATGACCGGAATTAATTTATGTTACATAATACGGATACTTAATTTTCAGGTAATGATTCCAGAAGTCTAAATCATAATAATTCCAGCTTACTCTCCAACTCATAAAAATTCATTACCCTGCTATCCAAATCCTCATGTTTTTTGTACCTGTCAAGCAGAATTGTATTCATCCCAATCCTGGCAGGAGTAACATAATCATTGATATAGTCGTCTCCTGCAAATATTATGTTTCCTGGTGTTATACAAGCTTTATTTAAAGCTGCCGTATAAATTTTTTCTTCAGGTTTTCTCCAGCCCTCATTTATCGATGTCACAACAAATTCAAAGTATCGGGAAATACCGTTAAGCTTCAGAAGTTCTTCTATTCCGCCCTGCACCATAAAATTTGATACTACGGCAAGCTTGAATCTTTCATACAGCCTGGGTAATACTTCATTAACATCTTCTTTTACATAACTGCGCTTCTTGTAATTATTCCAGTAGTTCCTGTACAGCATCAGAGAGATCTTCTGCAGCTGCTTTTCAGTAAAGGAAGGATTGCTTACAGAGGTAATTGCTTCAAATCTTTCGTACATCCCATATTCTTTATTTTCAGGCAGTCCATTTTGAATCTTTTCCCTTACGCTTAGATAAACTGAAAAAAATTCATTAAAATCCTTCCATATATTCTCGACGCCTGAGCCCTCGTATGCCCACATGGCATAATCCCTTAGTCCGGGAAGCTCTGTGAGGTCTATTAAGGTTTCCATGCAATCAAAGAAGATCCATTTGTAAGCCATAGATTAAAATCTCCCTATTAGGCAAGTTTAGCGTTTTCAAGACTGTTTCGGAGCTGATCTTTTGCCCGTCATTTCAGTTATATCGATCCTCAGAACAAAAATCCTGTCAAGTGAAGACCTGGAGTATTCATGCTTATCCGTACCTGAATATTTCAGCATGATAAGGTCAAGGGCCTTTCTGATATCCTCATCACTGTCTATAAAAGATATCTTTCCCAAGCCTACCACACTCCTGTAATATGCTCCCCAATTACAGGCACTGTCAGCCTTGACTATTTCCACAGCTTCATCCGCTTCAAAGCAGACATTGTTGTTTTGTCTTATAATATCCAGCTTTTTGCCTTGCCTTGCACAGTGAACATACAGAGATCCGCTGTTGTATGCGAAATTCATCGGAATTATGTAAGGCACGCCATCATTACATAATGCCAACCGGCAGACGTCAGCCCTATTAAGTATCGCTTCAATTTCAGTCAATTCTTTTATTTCTTTATCAGCTTTTCTCATAATTTAACTCCCGTCATGTAATTATTGTATTATTATACATTGTTTTGCATATTTATTCAATAATTTATCATAATTCTATTAAGACATCTATTGCTTAAAACATATACATTTAATATACTATAAATAAAGAGTTTGTGCAGCGGGGATGGGTTTTTGAATGGATATCATACCTAATAAAACCGATTATAGATTTCTTGTTTCGGGAGACTCCATTTCAAGAGGAGTTGTTTTTGACGAACGGAAAGGAAAGTATTCTCTTTTGGAGAATAGCTATGTTTCTTTACTCCAGAATGCTTTAAAAGGAGTAGTATATAACCTGTCCAAATTCGGAAATACGGTAATAAAAGGACTGGGCAAACTTCAGAAGGATGTACAGAACAGTAATCCGGATATTGTTTTAATAGAATTCGGCGGCAACGACTGCGATTTCAACTGGCCTGAAATAGCAAAGGACCCGGCGGGCATACACGAGCCTCACACTGAGTACAACCTGTTTCAAAAGCTTCTCAAGGATTCAATAAATACTTTGAAGCACAATAAAATAATACCTGTACTGCTTACCATGCCTCCGCTTGATGCCGACAGGTATTTTAAATGGATCAGCCAAAACAGTGCCGAAACAGGTAAAAACATACTCCAATGGCTTGGCAGCATAACAAAAATATACTGGTGGCAGGAAAGATACAATTCTGCAATTTTAAATATAGCAGAGGAAACCGAAACAAAATGGATAGACATCCGCGGAGCATTTCTGCAGTACCCTGATTTTCCGAAACTTCTGTGCGCCGACGGAATTCATCCCAATGAAAACGGACATAAGGTCATAGCTCAAAAAATACTTGAATATATAAAGCCCTATTACTCTTTTCTTTTGAAATAAAATATGCTATTCAAGTCCTTCAAGATTAAACTTCGGGACATAGTCCTCACTTGCCGAATCCCGCTCCTGGAAATACCCGTTTTTGAAATTGAGCTTGTAAAAATGGTTTACAACTTTCTCATATTCCCATCTTGTTATTCTCCTGTTGATTTCGGGATAATTCTCAGCCTTAAAACAGGGCAGATATTGGCTCATGACACTTACATATATACCCTCAGGTAAATTTGCCCGGATCCAGCCAAGAATTTTAATGGACTGGCTGGCAGCTCCCGGAAGGATAAGGTGTCTTACAATGAGTCCTTTTTTTATAATACCCGATTCATCCAGTTCAACATCCCCTACCTGCCGGTACATTTCAAGTACCGCAGCCCTGGCTGTTTCGGGATAATCCCCGGCATTTGAATATTTAAGCGACTGTTGGGCGTCAATATATTTTATATCAGGTAAATACACATTAATATGGCCTTCGAGATGCTTTAGAGAATCTATTGATTCATACCCGTTTGAATTATATACGACAGGTATCCTCAATCCCTGGGCATTTTTTAAGCTTTCCAGCACCTGGGGTATATAGTGGGAAGGGCTGACAAGATTTATATTATGAGCACCCTTTTGCTGCAGGGATAGATATATCCTGCTTAGATCATCGACTGTCAGCTTTTTACCGTAATACTGCTGGCTTATCTCATAATTCTGGCAATATACACACTTAAGATTACACCCTGAAAAGAATACCGTTCCGGAGCCCCGCGTCCCGCTTATACATGGTTCCTCCCACATATGCAAAAAGGCTTTTGCGGCTACCGGCTCATAACCTACTCCGCACCAGCCTGCTTTTTTACCTCTGTCAATCCCGCATTTCCTGGGACATATAAGACATTTACCCAAAGAATCTATCATAATTTACCTCAAAAATCATATTACTTGATGTTCCTTTTATCTTAAACAAATGTGATTTGCTTGTCCATATGTAATAATTTCTGAGGCATCGATTAATTTAGAAAAGTGAAGATTAACGGCTATATTTATAACAATTTGAAGATACACGGAGTTATTAAATTTTTTTATGCAAATTCAGAAAAAAATAAGACAAAACAGTTGAAATAAATATAAATAGTGCTAAAATATAAGAGGGTAATGACTTCGCTTTAGAAGTTATAAAAAATTAATAAACTCGGTAGGTGAGGTTCCTACACGGATATGGGATGCTACCGCAAAAGATTGGAGACAATCTGAGCTGGTGAGCAGGTTTTGCCGAATAACCAAGGCTGTACCTAATGCATTTTCACGCCGTGCAGTGCCAAAACTTGAACGAGAACGTTCGAATTACGAGCTTTCACCACGTTCAGGTATTTGGTGAAGGCTTTTTATATTATAAAAGCAGGTAATGGGTGGAATGGGTAGAATGCGTGTAATGTAGGGGCGGCTGCCCACAGCCGCCCGATAAGATTAAGGTGCAGGGAGCTCGTCGTTCCGTTATCAAAATAGGTTTGCTATATATAATTTTAATTTAAGTTGTAAATTATACTTTAAGAAAACTAATACTTTATATATGAATTGCAGATGGAATATTCGATTGTTAATGGGCTGGGAATTCGGATACCTATTCCTCCCATTACCCATTGCCTATTCCACCGGCTTATGATTGGAGGGTTGAAAATGCCGATAATGAGAAGTTTCTATCTTAGCAGAATATTGAATGTAAAAGTTACGGCTTCCAATGGAGACACTGTCGGAAAGCTAAAGGACCTCATTGTTACAAAGGGAGAACATCCTGAAGTAGTTGCATGCGTTATTGGTAGCAATTCGGGTAAACCGGGCATTTTTAGCTGGAAAGGCTTTACCATTACCAAGGATAATAACAAATACAAGGTCAGCTGCCAGGAGACCAACCGGTTTGAACCTCAGGAGGATGCCGTTTTTCTTAAAAAGCACATTTTGGATAAGCAGATAGTTGATATAGATGGAGTCAAGGTAGTCAGGGTAAATGATGTAAGGCTGGCTGCCGTTTCAAACGGTGTTTTTGTTGTAGCTGTAGATGTAGGCGTAGAAGGCCTTCTGAGAAGATTGGGTTTAGCCAAGCCCATAAAAAGAGTTCTTCAGCTTTTTGATAAAAGCATCCCCGGAAGGTTTATATTGTGGGATAACCTGGAGACGTTAGCCTCACCTTTGGAAAACCTGAAGCTTTCAATGACTTATTCCAAGCTGAATACTTTGCATCCTTCAGAGCTTGCAGACATAATAGAAGATCTTGATATAAAAACAAGAAACGCAATTTTCGACGCATTGGATTATGAGAAGGCCGCAGATGTTATGGAAGAGCTGGAAACAGATTTTCAGGTGAGTATTTTGAACAGCATGACTCTTGAAAAAGCTGCGGATGTGCTTGAAAAAATGCCTGCAGACGAAGTTGCAGATATACTTGATGACCTGGAGGAAGAGAAGGCTGAAGAACTTCTCGATGAGATGGAGCATGAGGTTTCCGAAGAGGTCAGAGAGCTCATGGAATATCCGGAGGATACGGTGGGAAGCCTGATGTCTACCGACTTTATCTCTTTCAATGAGGAAATGACGGTAAATGATACTATAAATGAACTCAGAAAACAGAAGCCTGAATCAGATACAATATATTATCTTTATGTTCTGGACAGTCATGAGAGGTTGATTGCAACCGTATCTTTAAGGGATCTCATAGTTTCGGAGCCTGAAACCAAGCTTCACGAAATCATGAACAGAAAAATATTGTATGTTTATGATAATGACGATATCAGCTCATTAATGGATATGGTTACAAAATACAGCCTGCTGGCAATACCGGTAGTTAATGAGGAAATGAAGATGATGGGCATAACCATAATCGACGACCTCGTTTACGAATTATTAAAACCAAAACGCAAAAAGATGTAGCCCTTTGGGAGTTCAGAGTTAAGAGTTCGGGGTTAAAGATGTAAAGTAAGGGCGGGGCTCTGCTCCGCCCGTCAGAATTCGGGAATTTAAAAACGTTATGTAGGGGTGGCTGCCCACAGCCGCCCAATATTAAAGGAGATGATAATTTTAATGGACGCGGACCCTGTAGGAAATATCAGTTTTAAAAGAAGTGAATTTGGAGGGAAAGATAACCTGAATTGCTGAGTAAGCCTAATTTCGGTTCAGGTTTATATAGATTTTAAGGAAATCCCTCCAGAATATGAAATGGAGGGATTTTTATGCCTATGATATGTTTGGTTTATAAGGAAAAGCTATTAACTGCAGTAAATTTTACAGATGGATTCAAAACAGAATGTAGGGGGTGATTTTAATGATGGCAGCTAAAACAACAAAAAGTAATGCATTAAAAAATATATTTTTATTTTTAGCTATTCTCGGACCTGGCATTATTACCGGAAGCGTTGATAATGACGTAGGTGGAATTACAACTTACTCAATTGCAGGCGCTACTTACGGGAATAAGCTGATTTGGACATTAATACCTGCATTTCTGGTTTTGTTTATTGTACAGGAAATGAATGCACGTATGGGAATAGTGACCGGTAAAGGCTTAGCGGATTTAATCAGAGAAAACGCCGGAGTAAAAATTACCTTCTTTATATTTATAGGACTTTTAGGTGCGGATATTCTTAATACAACTACCGAATTTGCAGGAGTAGCAGGGAGTATGCAGATCTTCGGTGTGAGCAAATATATAGCTGTACCCATTGTCGCCGTAATAATATGGTTTTTGGTAGTAAAGGGCACTTACCGTTCGGCAGAAAAGATTTTTCTGGCCTTCAGTGTCTGCCTCCTGGTATACGTTGTAGCAGCAATACTCGGTCATCCTGACTGGAACAGCGTTGGTCACTCAATTACTCATCCGGATATAGAAATGAACTTCGGTTATATATCTACCGTAATCGGTCTGATCGGTACTACAATCGCTCCATGGATGCAATTTTATATGCAGTCTGCGGTTATCGAAAAGGGGTTAAAGCTTAAGGATTATAAATTTACTTTGCTTGACATACTTGTCGGCTGTATTGCAACAATAGCTGTTGCATTCTTCATAATTGTTGCATGTTCCTCAACACTTTATCATAATGGAGTAGGTACACAGATAAATACTGCAAAAGACGCTGCACTTTCTTTAAAACCTATAGCCGGTGCATTGGCATCACAGGTTTTTGCATTCGGACTCTTTATCGCTTCAATTTTTGCAGCAGTAATACTTCCGGTTGCAACAGCCTTTTATGTGTGCGAAGCGTTTGGGTTTGAGGCCGGAATAGATAAGAAATGGGAGGAAGCTCCTCAGTTTTACTGGCTTTATACTTTTATAATATTTATTGGAATAGGTATAGTATTACTTCCAAACTCCCCGCTTATAAAAATATCGTTCTGGTCACAAATAATAAATGGCATATTACTGCCTGTAGTTCTTATTTGCATGATGATAATTGTAAACAAAAAGGATGTAATGGGAAAATATACAAATAAGCCAATAGTCAATATCATTGGGTGGATAACCATTACAATACTTATATTGCTTTCGGTTATAATGTTGGTTACATCTATAGTATAAAGTCTTAATTTATAGGTATTTATTACTATTTTATGAAAATAATCTTTTAATTAAAGGGCATATATGGTAAACTAGAGTTGAAAATGTATGTCCTTTTAAATTGTATTATAGCAAGTAGGTGAAAAAAATGGCTGGCTCGATTTATAATCTGACAAACTATTATAGCTTCTTATCATCACCAATAGCAAAGGATCAGATGAATCCGGTTGCCAACCTGGTTTACAGCTCTGCGGTAAGCAAATTATATGCAAATTCCATAGGCAAAAACGCACAATCATCGGTGTCGTCCTATTTGTCGTCCTTAAATAGCAATGTAAACAAATTAAAGATTGATGCAAAAAATCTTTCAAGTGAAAATAGTATAAAGTCAAGCTTTAATAAAAAAGCTGTATCATCATCAGATAACGGTATAACCGGTACTGCAGCAAATAATGCCGATAAAGGCAGTTATACAATAAATGTTACACAGTTGGCTAAAGCTCAGACAAATACAGGCATTAAGCTCGATTCAAAAGCGGATAGCGCATTTACTAAAGGGATAAATTCCTTCTCACTGAAGGTAGGTAATACAGAAAAAACTGTGACCTTTAATGTCGGCACAGATGATACGAATAAAACAAGTCTTACAAGCATGGCTAATGCAATCAACTATACCAAGGCAGGAGTAACGGCCTCGGTTGCAACCGATTCAAAAACAGGTCTTAGTTATCTCAACATAACTTCTGATAAAACAGGAACCGGAAGCGCTTTCACAATTACCGACAAAG
>JAUZPR010000015.1 GCA_030705825.1 Bacillota bacterium
TCACACCCGTTCCCATACCGAACACGGTAGTTAAGCTTCTCAGTGCCGATGATACTTGGCTGGTAACGGCCCGGTAAAGTAGGACTCTGCCAGATTTATATCAAAGCTCTATGCTTTACAGCATAGGGCTTTGTTTTGTTTTACCCCACCGGAGCCCCTGTTAGGGGACAGATGGGTGTCCTAATAGGTAGACTACTGGGGGATGAAAAAAATAAAAGGGCTTTTAGCCCCGTATATAAACTTAGGTTATGCACTTTTATTGATAATATTGATTTTTCTTCCGCAATTATTACAAAATATATGCTTACCTGTAAAATTAGGGGAAATATTATGGAGTCTGCCGCATTCACAAGTAACAGTTTCCCATCCTTCAGATTTTTTTGTATATGAGATTTCCTCACCGGTATGTGCTTTTGGTGCATTGGGTTGAAGTATACTGTTAATCTGAGCTGCCTGGAGGATAGCCGCAGTAGAAGGTAATGTATGTCTCAATCCACATTTGGGGCATGTGATAGATGTTTCCTTAAAGTCGCCAGGAACTTTAAATTTTAAGCCACAGCTGCAGGAAATAAATACATATCCGCTGTGTGCTCTTATTAAATCACCAACTTCTCTAGTATTGATTATATCTTTTTCAGGAGTTTCTGCTGGGCTGGACGTTCTTATGGAAATTTGTTCTGAACCGGCTAAT
Organism: Bacillota bacterium; assembly: GCA_030705825.1. Taxonomy (GTDB): domain Bacteria; phylum Bacillota; class Clostridia; order Acetivibrionales; family JANLFN01; genus JAUZPR01. The sequence continues at coordinate 692 of JAUZPR010000015.1, forward strand.
TCCGATAATGGTATGATCCGTGATGATGTACCTTTTACCTGTTCATAAGCATGTTGATAATTCTTAATTGAAGCGCCCTGTGTAAGGCATCTCAATATTTTAATCCGCTCGCTTATCGGAGGATGTGTGCTTGATAGATCTGACAGACCGGAACTTCCTCCTTTAAGTGGGTTAACAATATACATTGGGGCGGTTACCTTATTGGCAGCTTTGAGAATAACTTCTGAGGACGATATTTTTTCCAGGGCTGATGCCAGTCCTTCTGGATATCTTGTGAATTTAACGCCACAAGCGTCTGCAAGGTACTCCCTTTTTCTAGATATGGCAAAATATAAAACTTGAGCAAGTATAGGAGCAATTATTGAAAAAACGATAGCAATTAAAAAGAAAATTGCAGCCCCCTGATTGTTTTTGGAATTATTTGAACGGTATCTTTTGGATGAACCGCCGCTATACCACAAGCCTCTTATAAAAACATCAGAAATTAGTACTATACTTCCCATCATCATACCTGCAAAAGTCATAAAAAGTATATCACGGTTAACAATATGTGCTGTTTCATGTGCGATAACTCCCTGAAGTTCATCTCTGTTCAAACGGCTTAACAGACCTGAAGTTACAGCTATACAGCTAAGATCGGGGCGTCTGCCGGTAGCAAAAGCATTTGGGGCTTCATCAGGTATTATAAAAATTCGAGGTATTTTTGAAAGGTTTGATGCGATTTTCATTTCCTCAACTATATTATATAACTTTGGATAGGTGTCACAGGATATCTCTGTTGCATGGCTTACTGAAAGCAGAATGGAGTCCCCGGAAAAATAACTGATAAGGCTAAGAATAATCCAAATGGCAAACGCAATAAAAGCACCGGTTAATCCGGGTTGTTCGGAATTAATAACTGCGGCACCTATTACATACCCCAGAAAAACAAGGCATATACCCATGCTAAAGAATAAGATAAGCGATTTCCTCTGGTTACGCTGTATTAACTCGTACATGTTATCCTCCACGTATTAAAAGTGTTAAGTTAGAAACTGACTTTAGGAACGTCCTTCTCGGCAGCGTCCTGAATTTCAAAAAATTCAGATTCAGAGAAATGAAACATGGATGCAACTATGTTGGAAGGAAACATTTGAATTTTATTATTGAGATTCAGTACTTGATCGTTATAATTTTGCCTTGCAAAGGAAATCTTGTTTTCTGTTGATACCAGTTCTTCTTTAAGAGCTAAAAAATTCTGGTTGGATTTTAGGTCTGGATAATTTTCTACAACCACAAAGAATTTGCTGATTGCATCATTCAAGCCGCCTTCATTTTTGGCGATTTCACCGACACTCTGAGATTGCATTGCCTTGCTTCTGGCTTCAACCACCTTCTGAAGAGTATCGCTTTCAAATTCCTTATATCCCTTGACAGTTTCTACAAGATTTGGTATAAGGTCATGTCTCCTTTTAAGTTGCACATCGATTTGTGACCAGGCATTTTTTACCCGGTTTTTAAGTTTTACCAAAGAATTGTACATACCCATAATTAAAAGACAAAGTATTATGAGTATTCCAAGAGCAACAATAAAAGCTGTCATAAAACTTACCTCCATCTTTCCTTATTTATTTTTATTCACAAAAACTTCTTTTAGACAGTTGATAACTATGTTGTTTCCATTTAATTGGCTTAAAGACAATACTTTTTCAAGTTCGCCCGAGTCAAACCAAATCCCATGATTTTTTATGCACCTGTCAAGCGCTACAGATTCTGTAGTTTGAGTCGAAACCTTTTCCATTTTTTTTGAACATATCGGGCATTTTTTCTTCGGTTCTTTACAATTTTCAACAGGATTAAATGAAGCAATAAACTCGTGGCTTTTATTATTGCCGTTAAGCAGTAATTCCAGCTCGCCTGAATCAAGCCAAATACCCTTGCATGAAGTGCAGTAGTCAATTTCGATAAAGTTCAGCTCTAGTGTAATCATTGGTTTTTTACATACAGGACATTTCATAAAAGCGCCCCTTTGTTTAATAAGTTCCGACTTTAAATATATTTAATGATAAATTATTACCAGAAAAGATTTATTATTAATTTAGATATAATTTTAAATACATTTTGTCATAACATCATAAAATAGTCAATATTGCTATTTTATTACAGGGATAAATAGATTTTCTTTCGGGTTTCTTTGTGCAAAATTGTTGTAATAATTCTTTCAACAAAAGTAATAGACATCGGATTATTCCAATGTTATTATGAAAATGTAATATATGGAATAGGACTGAATTCTTTAAAAAGGAGGGTAAAGAGATGCAGGAGTTTATGTATGAATATTATGAAATTATTTCGAATAAGTCGGCAATTTCGAGCTTTTCGGGGATATTTACATCACAAAATAAATATTATGTAAACTCGAATGACATTTCTTTGCCGAAAGCATTTATAAATTAGTTTTTTTATCTTATGGAAATAAGATAAGAAATCTTTAATAAATTTAAATGAAACCTTTCAGACTGCAGAAATGATCTGCGGTCTTTTTTGTTGTAAACCCAGGTCAGATATCAGCTGTAGGGGGTTGCTTTTTAAGGCATATGGGAATCTGAGGCCAGGAGTGTCATTGAGGCTATCGGAGGCTTATATGTCTGTTAAAAATAAACTTAAAAAGAATATTATATTGAATTATATATACAAAGGAATACTCAGCTTTGATTTTACTGCAACATTATGGGTTGTTTACATGTACAGCAAGGGGATCTCGCTTGGTAAAATCGGTTTGGCTGAAGCAGTATACCATATAACAGGAATGTTTATGCAAATTCCCACCGGAATAATTGCAGACCGTCTTGGCAGGAAGATATCACGTGTTATGGGAGCTGTTTTGTATTTTGTTGATGCCCTGTTAATGCTGTATGCACAGTCATTTTTGGATTTTTGCATTGTTTTTATAATCAGTTCCCTGGCAGGTTGTATGGAATCCGGAGCAGGTGATGCTTTGGTTTACGAAAGTATAATTAAGCTGGAAGCTGAAAATTCCTACAAGAAGATAGCTGGCAGGATTGTTTTAATAATGAATGCTTCGGAAGCCATATCCATGTTGCTAGGAGGTATCCTCGCTCAAAGACGCATTATCATGGCTTATACCTTAGCGGCAGGAGTAAAATCTTCTTTGGTAATTGTTTCTTTACTGTTTACCGAACCAGATAAATACAAAAATAAAAACAGGAACGAATCATTTAAGAGACATCTGGTTAAAAGTATGGGAGCAGTATACAGGAACAAATCAATACTTCATTTTATCCTTTTAAATTCTATTTTAGAAATGGTAATGTTTATTATTATGTTTTATGGCAGGAAATATTTTACCGATACAGGGATGGGATATCAAGCTTCAGGTATCTTGTATACCATTTATCTGGTTCTCGGAGCAGCAGGTGGATACTATGCATATAAGATCTGTTCCTTTTTATCCTTAAAAACTACCATGCTTATGCTTAGTATATTAAGTACAGCAGGATTTTTAGGCTTTTCGGCAGGGGTTCATGCATTTGCTGTAATATCTTTTTTGTTGATTGGAATTTGTGCCGGTTTGTTATTTCCTGTTTCTTCAGATTATATAAACAGCCGGATCCCTACCGAATACCGGGCTGCGATACTTTCGGCCGGAAGTGCTGTATTCAGCATATTAATGGTATCATTTTTTCCTGTCATAGGAATAATAGCAGATAAGACCGGATTAATCCCGGCATTCAGGATAATTGCAATTCCCTGTATAATAATTATAACTGTCGAATGTTATTTGATTTGCAGAAGTCTTGGGATTAAAAAATAAATTTATTTATTAAATAAAATAATTGTTTAAACTTTTAGAAATATTAAAAAATAAATGTTAAAATGATAATTGAAATTAAAGGCGAAAAGTTGTGACAAATAAGATTAAAATATAGCGTTAATATTAAAAAACCCCTTGCAAATTGACTTTTTTAATATTATAATATTGAATGTTGTGACATGGCATACGATGAAGCTGGAGATTGCTATTCTTAGAAATAGGTAACTTTGGTGGAGAATGTCCGATTCATGAAACCGGGCGACAAGTCACTGTACATTTTGCAGCATGCATATTTCTATGTGTGTAAGTACAGCCCAGGTTAATTGGCCTCAAAAGGCTTTATAACTCTGGGTTTTTAAATAAAGTTTTATGAAACACCCGGCATAGTGTACAGATACTGCTTGTTGTACGTAACTAATCAGAAGGGGAAATTCACTTGATTAGGAGTGTCCCCTAACACAATTAAGGAGGTTTATGTATGGCAAACAAACAGAAGATCAGAATCAGATTAAAAGCTTTTGATCACCAAATTCTTGACCAGTCTGCAGAAAAGATTGTCGAGACAGCAAAAAGAACTGGTGCCAAGGTGTCTGGACCAGTGCCGCTGCCTACTCAGAAGGAAATCATCACTATATTGAGAGCACCGCACAAGTATAAGGATTCACGTGAACAGTTCGAAATGAGAACTCACAAGAGACTTATAGATATACTGCTGCCAACGCCCAAAACTGTTGATGCACTTATGAGGTTGGATTTGCCGGCAGGCGTAGACATCGAAATCAAATTATAATTGGTAATGGCCAATTGCAGGTCATGTTCGTAATACTACGAACCAATAACCGAAGGAGGAAAATAGAAATGCAAAAAGTCATTTTAGGAAAGAAAGTCGGGATGACTCAGATTTTCAATGAAGACGGATTAGCAATACCGGTAACAGTTATTGAAGCAGGACCCTGTACGGTAGTACAGAAAATGACTGCCGATAAGGAAGGGTATAGTGCTATAAAAGTAGGTTTCGGTACCGTTTCCGAAAAGAGAATAAACAAGCCTCAAAAAGGATTGTTTGCAAAACTTAAGGTTGCACCAAAGAAATACCTTAGAGAATTCAGACTTGCTGATGCTGACAAGTTTGAAATAGGACAGGAAATAAAGGTTAATGATATGTTCCAGACAGGAGACAGAGTTGATGTAAGCGGTGTTTCCAAAGGTAAGGGCTTCCAGGGAACTATTAAAAGATACGGACAGCATGGCGGCGCCGACACACACGGTTCGATGTATCATAGAAGAGTTGGATCAATGGGCTCAAACACTAGCCCTGCAAGGGTATTTAAGGGCAAGAAACTGCCGGGTCACATGGGAGTAGATAGTGTTACAGTGCAGAATCTTGATATCGTCAGGGTTGACGAAGAAAGAAATCTGCTTCTTGTAAAAGGTGCTGTGCCAGGCGCTAAAGGCAGTCTGCTGGTTATAAAAGATACTGTTAAAGCCGGCAAGTAAACTTTCAGAAGGGAGGAAGCGAAATGCCAAAGGTTGACTTATACAACATGAAAGGCGAAGTTGTTGGTAATATCGATTTAAAAGACGACATTTTTGCCGTAGAAATAAATAAGGAAGTTATGCACCAGGTGGTATTGAACCAGCTGGCAAACAAGAGACAAGGTACACAGTCCACCAAGACAAAAAGCGAAGTACGTGGTGGAGGTAAGAAGCCTTGGAGACAGAAGGGTACAGGTAGGGCAAGACAGGGAAGCATCCGTTCGGCACAGTGGATTAAAGGCGGAATAGTTCTCGGACCTAAACCAAGGAGTTACAGATATACACTTCCTAAGAAGGTTAAGAGACTTGCTATGAAATCTGCATTATCTGCAAAGGTAATCGGAAATGATATCATGGTTCTTGATAATCTTAGCCTGGATGCTATTAAAACAAAGCAGATGGCAAGCGTTCTCAATAATTTAAAGGTTGACAGCAGTGTGCTTATAGTACTGCCTGAAAAGAACGAAGTTCTTGAGAAATCTGCAAGAAATATTCCAGGAGTTAAAACTGCACTTGTTAATACAATAAATGTATTTGATATCCTCAAATATGACAAATTCGTTATAACAAAGGATGCAGTTGAGAAGGTTGAGGAGGTGTACGCATAATGAGAATTGCTGAAGACATTATTATAAAGCCATATATAACAGAAAAAAGTAATGTTGAAATGGGAGCAGGAAAGTACACCTTTATCGTTGATATAAGCGCTACCAAAACTGAGATCAAAGCAGCTATTGAAAAGCTTTTCCAGGTTAAAGTTCTCAGCGTAAATACTGCCAAATACGAAGGCAAAATGAAGAGAATGGGAGTCCATGAAGGCAAAAGAGCCGATTGGAAAAAGGCTGTTGTAAAGATAGATCTGGATCCCAAGCCCAGCGCTTACCTTACTAAAGGCGGTAAAGAGGTTGCTAACAACAAGAAATACAAAACTAGTATCGAAGATTTCGGTGTAGCGCAATAAGCTCCTTACGGAGCAGGTAGAATAGGTAATTGGTGATAGGTAAAATAGGAGAAGTTCCCATTTCATCCATTTCACCCATAACCCATTCCACCAACGAATTTATGTGTTACGATTTATAGAAGGAGTGAGAAGATAACATGGGAATCAAAAAGTATAGTCCTACTTCTCCCGCAAGAAGGTTCATGACAGTTTCAACTTTTGAAGAGATTACAACTGTAGAACCTGAAAAATCTCTATTGGAACCTTTAAGAAAAAAGGGCGGAAGAAATTCATACGGTAGGATCACTGTTCGCCATCAGGGCGGCGGTGCCAAGCAGAAATACAGAATTATCGATTTTAAGAGAGATAAAGATGGAATAAAAGCTAAAGTGGCATCGATAGAATATGATCCGAATAGGACTGCAAATATTGCTCTTCTTAATTATGCAGATGGAGAAAAGAGATACATTCTGGCTCCTGTAGGATTAAAGGCAGGAGATTCGGTTGAATCTGGTGAAAGTGCAGATATAAAACCCGGAAACGCTCTCCCGTTTGCAAATATTCCGATTGGTACACTGGTACACAATATAGAATTAAAACCCGGAAAGGGTGGCCAGCTGGTAAGAGCAGCAGGAAATGCAGCTCAGCTGATGGCAAAAGAAGGTTCTTACGCACAGGTAAGGCTTCCTTCCGGTGAAGTTAGAATGATCAGAATAGAATGCAAAGCTACTATAGGTCAGATCGGCAATCTTGAACACGAAAACATTTCTATTGGAAAAGCCGGCAGAAAAAGATGGATGGGTGTCCGTCCTACAGTCCGCGGTGTTGTTATGAACCCTGTTGATCACCCTCATGGTGGTGGTGAAGGTAAGTCTCCAATAGGAAGACCTAGTCCGGTTACTCCTTGGGGTAAACCTACTCTGGGATTTAAGACCAGAAAGAAGAAAAGCAAATCTGATAAATTCATTGTCAAGAGAAGGAATTCGAAATAGGCCTTACGGCAGGTAGAATTGTTCGATGTTGGGAGTTCAGAGTTCGGAGTAAAATCCTGATAATTCAGAGCCCCGGTATCTGAAGAATGTAACCTGATCCAAGGGATCGAAAGGAGGACTAAGGGTTAGATGAGTAGATCGATTAAAAAGGGACCATATGTCAGTGAAAAACTTCTCGAGAGAGTTGAGGAAATGAACAAGGTCAATGAAAAGAAGGTTTTAAAAACCTGGTCAAGAGCTTCAACTATCTTCCCGCAGATGATTGGACATACAATTGCAGTACATGATGGCAAAAAGCATGTTCCGGTTTATGTTTCAGAAGAAATGGTAGGTCATAAATTAGGAGAATTTGCTCCAACAAGGACCTTTAAAGGACATGGTCATCATACAGAGAAGTCAACTTCATTAAAATAAGGTTAAATCGTTTGTATGACATACATCACTGGGTTAAGTATAATGCTATAACTAGTATGAAAGGAGGAATCCCAGTTGGAGAAAAAGGTTAGATCAAAGGAAGAACTTCTTGCTCAGAAGGATCAAATACTTGAAGCCATTAGTTCTGAACATAGAAAAAGCAAAAAAACCGAACTGCTTACTAAGAAAGAGAAAAGAGTACTGGGCATTGGTAAGGATGAAGGAAAGGCAACTGTGAGGTATGCCCGTATTTCGTCAAGAAAGGTTAAGATTGTTTTAGATCTTATAAAGAATAAGGGTATAGATGAAGCTTACGGTATCGTTAAACATACACCCAAAGCAGCATCAGAGCTGTTATTCAAGCTTCTCAAATCAGCTGAATCAAATGCAGTCAACAATAACAGCCTTAACAGGGATGAGTTGGTTGTAGTCGATGCATTTGCAAACCAGGGTCCTACGCTTAAGAGGATCATGCCAAGAGCTCAAGGTAGGGCAAACAGGATAAGAAAAAGGACCAGCCACGTTACACTGGTACTTAAGGAAAGAAAATAGTTGAAAAGGAGGTTGGAGAATGGGACAAAAAGTAAATCCACACGGATTGAGAATAGGAATCATAAAGGACTGGGATACAAAATGGTATGCCGGTGATAAGAATTTCAGTGAATTTCTTGTTGAAGATTTCAAGATAAGAAAATTCATAAAAAAGAAGCTCTTCATCTCTGGAGTAGCAAGAATTGAAATTGAAAGAGCTGCAAACAAGGTAAAAGTTAATGTTAATACAGCAAAGCCTGGCCTCGTAATAGGCAAAGGCGGTACTGGAATAGAAGAACTGAGAAAAGAACTGGAGAAAATGACAGGTAAGAATGTTCTTGTAAACATTTCTGAAATTAAATCTCCGGAACTGGATGCTCAGTTGGTAGCAGAAAATATTGCTTCCCAGCTCGAAAAGAGAATATCCTTCAGAAGAGCTATGAAGCAGGCAATGTCCAGAACCATGAAGATGGGAGCAAAAGGTATCAAGACTTCCGTATCAGGCAGATTGGGCGGAGCTGAAATAGCAAGAACAGAGCATTACCATGAAGGAACGATCCCACTGCAAACATTGAGAGCAGACATAGACTACGGATTCACCGAAGCTAATACAACCTACGGTAAACTCGGAGTTAAGGTTTGGATATACAAGGGTGAAGTTCTTCCTGCTGTCAAGAAAGACAAGAAGGCGGAAGGAGGAGTAAAATAATGTTACTTCCCAAGAGAGTAAAGCACAGAAAAGTTATGAGAGGTAGAATGAGAGGCGTTGCAACCAGAGGAAACGTTATTTCGAACGGTGAATTCGGTTTGCAGGCTCTTGAACCAGGTTGGATTACAAGTAATCAGATAGAAGCTGCCAGGGTTGCCTTGACTCGTTTTATAAAAAGAGGCGGCCAGGTTTGGATAAAGATATTCCCTGATAAGCCGGTTACCAAAAAACCTGCCGAAACACGTATGGGTAGTGGTAAAGGTTCACCGGAATACTGGGTGGCTGTTGTTAAGCCGGGCAGAGTATTATTCGAAATTGCGGGCGTGCCTGAAGAGACTGCAAGGGAAGCATTAAGGCTTGCTATGCACAAATTGCCATTAAAGTGCAAGTTTGTGTCTCGCGACAACGGAATGGATGGTGAAGTCAATGAAAGCTAGTGATGTTAGAGAAAGGACACAGTTGGAACTTGACAAGGAATTAAGAGATTTAAAATCCGAACTGTTTAAATTAAGATTTCAGCTTGCTACAAACCAGCTTGAAAATCCGATGAGACTTAAAGAAGTCAAAAAGTCAATCGCACTCATAAAGACAATCATCAGAGAAAGAGAAATAAAAGGAATGTAAGTTTGAAGTCGATGAGAGGAGGTAATTGAAATTGGATGAAAGAAATCTTAGAAAAACTAGGGTCGGAAAAGTAGTAAGCGATAAGATGGACAAAACAATTGTTGTTGCTATAGAGACCAGTGTAAAGCATCCTTTGTACGGCAAGATTGTAAAGAGGACATACAAGCTTAAAGCCCACGACGAAAACAATGAATGCAAGATAGGCGATAAGGTAAAGGTTATGGAAACACGTCCTCTTAGCAAGGAAAAAAGATGGAGATTGATGGAGATAATAGAAAAGGCTAAGTAGAATTGCCCGGAAGGAGGAAAGTGTATGATCCAAGTACAGACTACATTAAAAGTTGCAGACAACACAGGTGCTAAGGAATTAATGTGTATTAAGGTTCTTGGCGGTTCATGGAGAAGATATGCAAACATTGGAGACGTAATTGTTGCTTCTGTTAAAAATGCAACACCCGGCGGTGTTGTAAAAAAAGGCGACGTTGTTAAATGCGTAATCGTTCGTACCAAAAGAGGCACGAGACGTTCTGATGGTTCTTATATCAAATTTGATGAAAACGCTGCTGTAATTATAAAAGACGATAAGAACCCAAAAGGAACCCGTATATTTGGGCCTGTTGCCAGGGAATTAAGGGATAAGGATTTCATGAAAATATTGTCCCTCGCACCAGAAGTACTATAGGGAGGAGGCGGCTTAATTTGAGAAACAAGATTCATGTAAAAAGAGATGATACGGTACTTGTCCTTAATGGAAAAGATAGAGGTAAAAAAGGAAAAGTTCTCAAAGTTTATCCGGATGATAACCAGATAATCGTTGAAGGCATAAATATGTCCACAAAGCATAAGAAACCGAGGAGCAGAAACCAGCAGGGTGGAATAATCCATCAGGAGTCACCTATCAACAGTTCAAAGGTTATGCTGATATGCGCCAGATGCGGTGAGCCGACAAAGGTCGGCAAGGAAGTGCTGGAAAGCGGACAGAAAGCAAGAACCTGCAAGAAGTGTAAAGAAATAATCGATATTATAGAGAAATCGGAAGAATAATTCGGATTACTCTTTCCGAAAGGAGGTAAAAAGGATTTATGGCCAGATTGAAAGATAAGTATGTAAGCGAAGTAGTCCCGGCACTTAAATCAAAGTTTCAATATAAAAGTGTAATGGAAATACCGAAACTTGAGAAAGTCATTATTAATATGGGTGTAGGCGACGCAAAGGATAATCCAAAAGCCATAGATGCTGCAGCAAGTGATATGGCGTTGATTTCCGGACAGAAGCCCGTTGTCACCAAAGCGAAGAAATCAGTAGCTGCATTTAAGATCAGACAGGGTATGAACATTGGCTGCAAGGTAACTCTTCGCAGTGAAAGAATGTATGAATTCGTTGATAAGCTTTTCAATGTAGCACTTCCACGTGTTAGAGACTTCAGAGGCGTATCAGCTAATGCATTTGACGGAAGAGGAAATTACTCCCTCGGCATTAACGACCAGCTTATATTCCCTGAAGTAGAATATGATAAGGTTGAAAAGGTTAGAGGAATGGATATTACCTTTGTTACCACAGCCAAAAGTGATGAAGAAGCAAAGGAACTTTTGAAACTGCTCGGTATGCCGTTTAGCCAAGGTTAAAGGAGGCGAATGCTTAAGTGGCAAAGAAATCAATGATCATAAAGCAACAAAGGACCCCTAAATACAGTTCAAGGGCGTATAATAGATGCAAACTTTGCGGAAGGCCGCATGCATATATTAGAAAGTACGGAGTATGCCGTTTATGCTTCAGAATGTTAGCGTATAAGGGTCAGATACCAGGTGTTAAGAAAGCAAGTTGGTAATACACTCGTGGAAGGAGGTTACGCAAAATGCAAATAACGGACGCTATCGCAGATATGTTAACCAGGATCAGGAATGCCAGTTCTGCTAAGCATGAATCTGTAGATATTCCTGCTTCCAATATGAAGAAAGCTATAGCTAGCATATTATTGGAAGAAGGTTATATAAAGAATTTTGAAATAATCGAAGACGGAAAGCAGGGCATGATCAGAGTAGCTCTGAAGTATGCCACAAACAAACAGAATGTTATTTCCGGAATAAAGAAAATCAGCAAACCCGGATTAAGGGTTTATGCCGGCAAGGATGAATTGCCAAAGGTACTCGGAGGATTGGGTATCGCAATTCTTTCAACTTCAAAGGGTATAATGACTGATAAGAAAGCTAGAAATGAGGGAGTGGGAGGAGAAGTCCTCGCATTCGTCTGGTAGTTAAAATGGTAGAATAGGTGCCTGGCGGCTGGTGGAATAGGTCATAGGTGGAATAGGTGTATCGGGAAAAAGATAATACAAGTTTAAAAACAGGTGTTACAAAAGTTCTGATTCAACCCATTCAAACCATTTAACCTATAACTTGCGCCGAAGGTGTTGTTTCTGAAAAGGGCGGGGAACGCTCATAATATCAAGAACAGGAGGTACGCTCGAGAATGTCGAGAATAGGTAAATTACCCATAGCTATACCTAAGGGTGTTGAAGTTAAGCAGGAAAACAATACTATGACAGTTAAAGGCCCTAAGGGTACTTTAACAAAAGATCTTCATAAAGACATGATAATCAAGATTGAGAACAATGTGATAACTGTTGAAAGACCTTCCGACGAGAAGTTCCACAAATCACTTCATGGTTTGACAAGAACTCTTGTTAACAATATGGTGGAAGGTGTTACAAAGGGTTATGAAAAGTCCCTTGAAATCGTTGGTGTAGGTTATAGGGCGCAAAAACAGGGAAAGAAACTCGTTCTTACTTTGGGATATTCACATCCTGTAGAAATGGAAGAGCCTGCAGGAATCACAATTGATGTTCCTGCTCCCAACAAAGTAGTTGTTAAGGGAATAGACAAACAAGCTGTCGGCGAGTTTGCTGCAAAGATAAGGACCAAGAGAGAACCTGAAGTTTATAAAGGTAAAGGCGTAAGGTACGAAAACGAAGTAGTCAAACTCAAAGAAGGCAAAGCAGGCGCCAAAGGCAAGAAGTAGGAAGGAGTGAAGATAAATGATAAATAAGCCAATATCAAATGAAGCCAGGCTGAGAAAGCATGCCAGGGTTCGTAAAAAAGTAACAGGAACTTCCGAACGTCCCAGGTTGAATGTATTCAGAAGCCTCAATCATATATATGCACAAATTATTGACGATACAACAGGAGTAACTATTGTATCAGCATCCACACTTGATCCCGATATAAAAGGCAAGATCAAGTTCGGAGGAAATAAGGAAGCTGCCAAGGAAGTAGGCAAGCTTGTTGCCACAAAGGCAACTGAAAAGGGAATAAAACAGGTTGTATTCGACAGAGGCGGATATATATACCACGGAAGAGTTAAAGAGCTTGCTGACAGTGCTAGGGAAGCGGGCTTGGAATTCTAGTAGGAGGAGGGAAATAATGCAACGCATAGATGCCAGTACTTTAGAGCTTAAAGAAAAAGTAGTTAACATAGGGCGTGTAACCAAGGTTGTTAAAGGCGGAAGAAACTTCCGTTTCAGTGCCCTGGTAGTAGTCGGAGATGAAAACGGTTATGTTGGAAGCGGAATGGGTAAGGCAGCCGAAATTCCCGACGCTATTAGAAAAGGTATAGAAGATGCAAAGAAGAATCTTATAAAAGTACCGTTGGTAGAAACCACCATACCTCATGAAGTTTTAGGAGGATATGGGGCCGGTAAGGTTTTATTAAAACCAGCCGGAGCCGGTACTGGAGTTATTGCAGGTGGACCGGTAAGAGCGGTGCTTGAACTGGCCGGTATCCATGATATAAGGACTAAGTCCTTGGGATCCAATAACCCCATAAATATGGTAAACGCAACAATCGAAGGTCTTTCCAAGCTTAAGACTGCAGAAGATGTAGCTAAGCTCCGTGGGAAAACCGTCGAGGAAATACAGGGTTAGGAGGGGACTTCGGTGTCAAAGCTAAAAATAACTCTTGTAAAAAGTATAAACAAGGCAAAAGAGGGTCAGGTAGCTAATGTTAAAGCTCTGGGCCTCAAGAAGATAGGAAGCGTTGTTGAACAGAATGATAATCCTCAGATCAGAGGTATGATAAGGAAGGTTTCCCATCTTGTATCCGTAGAAGAAATAAAAGGGGAGGTGTAAACCGTGAAATTGTTTGAACTTAAATCTGCCCCAGGAACAAGAAAAACTCCTATGAGAAAAGGTAGAGGAACCGGATCCGGAAACGGAAAGACTGCAGGTAAGGGCCATAAAGGTCAGAACGCCAGAGCAGGCGGTGGAGTAAGGCCTGGGTTTGAAGGCGGCCAGATGCCTCTCTATAGAAGAATACCGAAGAGAGGTTTCATCAATATCTTTGCAAAGGAATACGCAGAGGTAAATGTTTCAGACTTGAATGTTTTTGAAGACGGCACTGTTGTAACAAGTGAGCTTCTTAAAGAAAAGGGTTTGGTCAAAAAGTTGTTTGACGGAGTAGCTGTTTTAGGTAATGGAGAAATTTCTAAGAAATTGACAGTTCAGGCTGCCAGGTTTACCAAGACAGCTTCAGAAAAAATTGAGGCTGCAGGAGGAAAGGTCGAGGTGATATAAATGGGCGGGATGTTTGAAACTATAAGGAACGCCTGGAAAATACCCGATTTGCGTAAAAAAATATTATTTACTATAGCAATGCTTGTAATATACAGGGTTGGTTCTCATATCCCGGTACCGGGATTGGATCCCCAAAAGTTTGCGCAATTGGTTGGAACAGGCTCGCTCTTAGGTTTTATGGATATTATTACGGGTGGTGCATTTAAAAACGCAACCATATTCGCAATGAGTATTACACCATATATCAATTCGTCCATTATAATGCAGCTTTTAACCGTAGCTATTCCCAGACTGGAACGACTCCAGAGGGAAGGTGAAGAAGGAAGAAAGATAATACAGAAATACGTGAGATATGGTACTGTTTTACTTGGTTTCTTGCAGGCAGTAGGTCTTTATCTCTCATTAAGAGGTGCGGTAAAAGATGGCGGAAGCATTTTGAGCTTTATCACCATAACCTTGACATTTACTGCAGGTACTGCTTTCCTTATGTGGCTTGGAGAACAAATAACCGAGTATGGTATTGGAAACGGTATTTCTCTTATAATTTTTGCCGGAATAGTTTCAAGAGGACCGTCTGCAGCAAATACGCTGCTGGGATATTTCCAGAACTGGTCACAGAACAATGTACTGCTTGGTGTTCTGGCATTACTGGCTATACTGGCTATATTCGTACTTGTTATAGCTGCTGTTGTTTGGGTACAGCAGGGCGAAAGAAGGATACCGGTTCAGTATGCAAAAAGGGTTGTAGGAAGAAAAATGTATGGTGGACAAAGTACTCATCTACCTATCAAGGTTAACCTTGCAGGTGTTATACCGATCATATTTGCAATGTCCATTATGCTTTTCCCATCAACTATAATCACATTTTTTGCTGCAAGCTCCAACAGCGGAATAGTAAGATTTTTTAAGAATTTTCCGAATACCATCTGGTATGCGATATTCTATGCTTTACTTATTATAATGTTTACATTCTTCTATTCAATAATTCAATTCAACCCTGTTGAAATTTCGAACAATTTGAAGAAGAATGGCGGTTTTATTCCTGGCTTAAGACCGGGTAAACCGACTTCAGATTATATAACCAGAGTGTTGAACAGAATAACCTGGTTTGGCGGATTGTTCCTTGCAGTGGTAACTGTACTTCCTATACTCTTCGGTTTGATTTTCCACATAAGCGGATTATGGATAGGTGGTACTACCGTATTGATCCTCGTTGGTGTTGCGCTTGATACTATCAAACAGATTGAAGCTCAGATGCTCATGAGACACTATAAAGGATTCCTGGAATAATTAATAGTAATCTGGTGAAGTTAAAATATTGGGGGCTGAGGGTAAAATTGCCCTCTCCCTTAAATGTGTTTTGATGAGTAAAAAGGTAAGATTACAGTTTGGAGGCTTTGGAATGAGAATGATAATGCTTGGAGCTCCTGGGGCCGGAAAAGGCACACAGGCAGTCAAGCTTGCTGAGAAATATAATATTCCTCAGATTTCAACTGGAGATATTTTTAGAAGTAATATAAAAAATGGCACGGAACTTGGCAAGAAAGCGAAAGAATATATTGACAAAGGGATGCTGGTACCTGACGAAATTACTATCGGAATAGTTAAAGACAGACTGCAGCAGACTGATTGTAAAAATGGATTCATACTTGACGGTTTTCCCAGAACCATACCTCAGGCTGAATACCTGGATGATGCTCTGGAAAGTATGGGTGTAAAACTTGATGTAGTCTTGAATATAGGTGTTGACGATTCCGAGATCATAAAAAGAATGTCGGGAAGAAGAGTTTGCCCAAAGTGTGGATTAAGTTATCATACAATATTTAATCCACCAAAAGATGCCGTAAATTGCGATGTATGCAAAGTACAGGTTATTCAGAGGGAAGATGACAGAGAAGAGACAGTTATCAGCAGACTGAAGACTTATCACAGTCAGACTGAACCCTTGATTAACTATTACGGCGGGAAAGGATTGCTTTTAACTGTTGAAGGTCGCGATAAGATTGACGAAACGACAAAAGCAATATTTAAAGCTTTAGGTGTTTAATAATGATATCATTGAAGTCAAAGCATGAAATAGATATAATGAAAAAGGCCGGCGAAATTGTCGCACTTGCCCTTGAGAGGATTAAGGAAGCAGTTAAACCGGGGATTACAACATTAGAACTTGACAGGATTGCAGAGGAAGTTATCTGTAAAAGCGGTGCGATTCCTTCTTTTAAAGGTTATAAGGGATTCCCGGGAGCGATAGATTTTCCTGCAACAATCTGCGCATCAATAAATAATGAAGTAGTACATGGGATTCCGGGTTTAGAAATGTTAAAAGATGGAGATATTATTAGTGTTGATATCGGTGCATGCTATAACGGATTTCATGGAGATGCCGCAAGGACATTCGCTGTAGGGCAAATTTCCGAAAAGGCTGCTTTATTAATAAAAGCAACAGAGGAAAGTTTTTACAAGGGGATTGAAAAAGCGATTGTCGGTAACAGGATTGTTGATATCTCAGCCGCTGTGGAAGAACATATAAAACAATACGGATTTTCTGTAGTGAGAGAATATGTTGGACACGGAATAGGCCGGGAGATGCATGAATCTCCTCAGATACCCAATTACAGAACAAGGGAAAGAGGACCAAGACTTGAGGCAGGAATGACAATTGCGGTTGAACCGATGATAAATGAAGGAACATATAATGTCAGGCTATTAAAAAACAAATGGACGGTTGTAACTGCAGATGGCAGTTTATCCGCTCATTATGAAAATACAATAGCAGTTACCGAAGGTACACCCGAAATACTTACCAAGCTTAGCTGATTATTTAGTAAGTGTTGGATAAGAAATCCAGTATCAATAATCTGATTACAACCTGTAAACCTAAATAGAGGTGAGTTAATTGGACATTGTCCCGGGTCAAGTAGTTTATTCCAAAGCAGGAAGAGATGCTGGAAAGAAGTTCATTGTAATGGATATAGTAGATAAGATGTTTGTTATGATATCCGATGGCGACCTTAGAAAAGTCGAAAAACCTAAAAAGAAAAAAATAAAGCATCTGGAAATAACGGAAGATATAGCAGGTCAAATAAGTGAAAAGCTGAAAAATAAAATCAGGATCGGCAACATAGAAGTAAGGAATGCTCTTAAAAGCCTGGAAATCTAGAGTGAGCAGTGTATGGAGATCAGAAGAAACCATATTCAGCTATAAAGCACTTTATATATAGATAGTTCGTTACGTTGCAGGTTCTTTATAGAAGAGACATCAATAAGGTTTGGTGGGTAAGGAGGTTTTTAGTTTTGCCTAAGGATGATGTAATTGAAGTTGAGGGAACAGTAATTGAAGCTTTACCAAATGCAATGTTTCAGGTAGAACTTGAGAATGGGCACAAAGTACTTGCTCATATATCAGGCAAGTTAAGGATGAATTTTATCAGGATTTTACCTGGTGATAAAGTAACAATAGAATTATCCCCATATGATTTAAGTCGTGGTAGAATAACATGGAGAGCAAAGTAGCTTTTGGAAGGAGGTCTGTAAAATGAAAGTAAAACCGTCTGTTAAAGTGATTTGCGAAAAATGCAAGATTATTAAAAGAAAAGGCAGAGTTATGGTAATTTGCGAAAACCCTAAGCATAAACAAAAGCAAGGTTAATAAATCAAATTGACAATTGACAATTTACAATGGACAATTATTTGGATTTCTCTTACAAGGAAAATTATAAAAATGAAAGTGCCTGGTGTACTTGAACTTTTTTATTAAAAACATTGTAAGTTAACTGATAAATTGTCAGTTTGTCATGATTATCTAAGAAAATTTGACAATTGAATATTGGACAATGTATAATTATTTATTGTTCTATTTTCTTTTTAAAATTACGTCAGGGGAGCGGCTGCATGATTAAAAAATTAATCATGTTCCATTGATGATAATTTATATATAAAGTAAAAATCGCAAGCTTATTAAATTGACTATGTTCAATTGGTGATTCTAAAGTTTAACTGAATTGTCAATTATCAATTGTCAATTGTCAATTAGTTATCATTTGGAGGTGTAAAAACAGATGGCTCGTATTGCCGGAGTTGATTTGCCCAGAGAAAAAAGGGTTGAAATCGGATTAACTTATATTTTTGGAATAGGAAGAGCCAAGTCTAATGTTATATTAGCTCAGACTGGCATAAATCCGGATACAAGAGTAAGAGACCTGACTGACGATGAGATTAGCAAATTGAGAGAAATTATTGATAAAGAATTCAAGGTTGAAGGGGATTTGAGAAGAGAAATCGCCTTAAACATCAAGAGGCTGATCGAAATTGGCTGCTACAGGGGAAGAAGGCATAGGATGAGTTTACCCGTAAGAGGGCAGAGAACAAAAACCAATGCCAGAACAAGAAAAGGTCCTAAGAAAACTGTAGGAGTTCAAAGAAAGAAATAGTTAAAGGAGGTTGGCGTCTTAATGGCAACTAAAACTGCTGGTACAAAAAGAGTTACCAGAAAAAAAAGAGAACGTAAAAATATTGAACGTGGAGCTGCTCATATCCGTTCAACATTCAATAATACAATAGTTACTTTGACAGATACTGCCGGAAATGCTTTGTCATGGGCAAGTGCAGGTGGATTGGGCTTCAGGGGATCCAAAAAAAGTACTCCTTTTGCTGCTCAGATGGCTGCTGAAACAGCTTCAAAGGCTGCAATGGAGCACGGTTTAAAGACTGTTGAAGTATATGTAAAAGGGCCTGGCGCAGGTAGAGAAGCTGCAATTAGAGCGCTTCAAGCAGCAGGACTGGAAGTAAGCCTGATCAAGGATGTTACTCCCATACCTCATAATGGCTGCAGACCGCCAAAACGCAGGAGAGTTTAATACAGTTTATAGTTAATAGATAACAGATAAAAGTTATTTGTTAAGCTTACTGTAGTAATTAATTTAAAATAGTTGATTAGAGGTATAGTGTTTTAACTATAATCTATTAACTATCACTTTTTAACTGAATTATTGGAGGTGTAAGAATAAATGGCAAGGTATATTGATGCATCTTGCAGACTCTGCCGTAGAGAAGGCGAAAAGCTTTTTCTAAAGGGTCAAAGATGTTACACAAATAAATGTTCGGTTTCCAGAAGGTCATATGCACCCGGACAGCATGGCCAACAGAAAAAGAAGATGTCCGAATATGGCATACAGCTCCGTGAAAAACAAAAAGCAAGAAGGTTTTACGGTATTCTCGAGAGCCAGTTCAGCAAATATTTTGAAATGGCATCCTCGAAAAAGGGTATTACCGGTGAAAACTTACTGCAGATTTTGGAAACAAGATTTGATAACGTAGTTTACAGACTTGGTCTTTCTACGTCAAGACCTGAAGCAAGACAGCTTGTAAGACATGCTCACTTCACAGTGAACGGAAAGAAAGTTAACATACCATCCTACCTGTTGAAGGTTGGGGATGTTATAACTGTAAGGGATACAAGCAAGGATTCACCTAAATTCAAATCTGTAGTTGATATAGCAGGCGGAAGGGTTATTCCCAAATGGTTGGAATTCGATGAAGAGAATCTTTCAGGAAAGGTTGTATCATTACCTTCAAGAGAAGATATTGATCTGCCTGTAAAAGAACATCTCATAGTTGAGTTATATTCCAAGTAATGTAAATAATTTATTTACAATTATTAGCCTGGAACAGCAACTGAATATTCTTAAATTATTGATTAATTTATACTCAGGAAAAACAGCTAGTATAATAGTAAGAAAATGTAAGTCAGTTGCCCTCAGAATGTAAAATAGTATTCCAAGGGAGGGTTCATGTTGATAGAAATAGAAAAACCAAAAATTGAATGTGTTACTGCTAGTGATGACAGTACCTATGGCAAGTTTGTTGTAGAGCCGCTGGAAAGAGGTTATGGTATTACCCTTGGTAACTCTTTGAGAAGGATTTTACTTTCTTCTCTGCCCGGAGTCGCTGTGACCTCAATAAAGATGGACGGTGTGCTTCATGAGTTTTCAACGATTCCTGGTGTAATAGAAGATGTTACTGAAATTATTCTGAACATCAAGAATCTTTCAATGAAGCTTCATGGAGAAGGTCCAAAGCTCATCTATATAGATGCTGACGGTGAAGGACCGGTAACTGCGGCTGATATTAAAGCGGATTCAGATGTTGAAATCCTAAATCCTGACTTGCACATTGCTACATTAAACGGTGAACACAGGCTCTATTTGGAAATGACCATCAGTAAATCAAGAGGCTATGTACCGGCTGAGAAGAATAAAGTAGCTGGCCAGCCTATTGGTATTATTCCCGTTGACTCAATTTATACTCCTGTAAAAAAAGTGAATTATACCGTAGAAAATACTCGTGTTGGTCAGGTTACCGATTATGACAAACTGACCCTTGAAGTATGGACAAACGGCAGTATTCCTGCAGATGAGGCTATAAGCCTTGGCGCAAAAATACTGAGCGAACACCTTAATCTCTTCATTGACCTTTCCGATCATGCAAAGCATACCGAGATAATGGTTGAGAAGGAAGAGACTAAAAAGGAAAAAGTTCTTGAAATGACAATTGAAGAACTTGACTTGTCAGTCAGATCATACAACTGTCTTAAGAGAGCCGGTATTAATACGGTAGATGATCTTATAAACAGGACAGAAGAAGATATGATGAAAGTAAGAAATCTTGGAAGAAAATCTCTTGAAGAAGTTCTTCAAAAGCTGTATGCACTTGGATTATCACTTGCTCCAAGTGAAGATTGATTTAGAGATTGTCTTCGTAAAGCTAAAAACAAAAATAATTTTAATAATCTATACAAATTGTAGCAAGGAGGGATTAAGCATATGGCTTTGCAAAAGAAGCTCGGACGGCCTACAGACCAAAGGAAGGCTATGCTTAAAGGTCTTGTAACGGCTTTGATCCAGAATGGTAAAATTGAAACAACTGAAACCAGAGCCGAAGAAGTTAAGAATGTTGCTGAAAAGCTTATTACTTTAGCTATTAAGGAAGCAGATAATTATACATCCAAACAGGTAAAAATAACAACTGCAAAATTGGATAGTACAGGCAAGAAAATCACTAAATCTGCTACTTCAAAAAGCGGTAAAAAGTATGAAGTCGTAGACAGAGAAGAAAAAACCGACATGGCTAGAGTTGATAACCCTTCAAGGTTAAGTGCAAGAAGGCAGATGACCAACTGGCTTTATAAGATTAAGGATTCTGAAGGAAAAGAAATTAACCTTACCAATAAGCTGTTGGATGATATTGCACCGAAATATAAGGGCAGGAACGGCGGTTACACAAGAATATACAAGCTTGGACCAAGAAGAGGAGATGCTGCAGAAGTAGTTATCCTTGAGCTTGTGTAATAAAAAACTCAAAATAAGTATACTAATGTAAAGGAACGGTATAATACCGTTCCTTGCTTCATATACGGATGTTGGTTAAGGTGGTGTGTTTGGAAGTGGATTGCTTTATCAAGGCGGAAAATGTACAATATGCATATAAATCGGTAAACGCCGATGAGGTGGCCGTAAAAGCCCTGACAGGAATAAGCCTTGAATTTGAAAAAGGGCAGTTTGCAGCTATTATAGGAAGAAACGGTTCCGGTAAATCTACTTTTGCCAGAATGCTGAATGCAATATTGATACCAGATTCAGGGACAATATACATAAAGGGTATGAATACACAAAATGAAGATTATCTATGGGAAATAAGAAGGACTGCCGGAATGACTTTTCAGAATCCCGATAATCAGATAATAGGAACAAGTGTTGAGGAAGATGTTGCATTTGGTCCTGAAAATCTTGGAATTGAACCTCGGGAAATTAGAAAAAGGGTAGATGAAGCTCTTGAAACAGTAGGAATCAAGGAGTATTCCACACGTGCGCCCCACCTTCTATCAGGTGGACAGAAGCAAAGAGTTTCAATAGCAGGAATACTGGCTATGAAGCCTGAGTGCATCATTCTGGATGAAGCAACAGCAATGCTTGATCCATCGGGACGAAAGGATATAATGCAGCTTATGCATAAGCTGAACAGGGAAGAAAATATTACTGTCATCCATATCACCCACCACATGGACGAAGCCGAAAAAGCTGACAGGGTAATAGTTATGGCAGACGGATATGTAATATTGGACGGAAAACCAAGGGAAATATTTTCTCAGGTGGAGAAAATAAAGAGTCTGGGTTTGGATGTGCCACAAGTAACCGAGTTGTTTTATGAATTGAGAAAAGAAGGCTATGATGTGCCGGTAGAGGTGTTTAATGTAGAGGAAGCATATCAGGCTTTAAAAGATAAAATTTAACCCCCCATAGGCCCCCCCTGATAGAATGAGGGTTAGTTATAGGAGTGGCGAAATGTCTATAGTTGTAGAAAACCTTTCCTTTATTTATGGGAAAGGGACTCCATTTGAAAAACTTGCATTAAAAAACATCAGTTTTAATATAGATTCAGGTGAATTTGTCGGTATTATAGGCCATACGGGATCAGGAAAATCAACGCTTATTCAACAGTTCAACGGTTTACTGAAGCCTACATCAGGTAAGGTATTTGTAAATGGAATCGATACCTTGGGGAAAAATCTGAAAGAACTTAGAAAACAGGTTGGTATTGTATTTCAGTATCCCGAACACCAGCTGTTTGAAGAAACCGTTTTCAAGGATATTGCTTTTGGTTTGCAGAAGCAGAATATCGGCCAGGCTGAAATTGAAGCCCGAGTCAAAAAGGTTTCAGGGTGGTTGGGTATAGAACAGGATATTCTTATAAAATCACCCTTTGAATTATCCGGCGGTCAAAAAAGAAGAGTTGCAATAGCCGGTGTACTTGTAATGGAACCGTCAATTCTCATTCTTGATGAGCCTTCAGCGGGACTTGATCCTGCCGGCAGGGACGAAATATTCGGTTTGATTTCCAGGTTTCACAAGGAATTGGGAATTACCATTATCTTTGTTTCACATAGTATGGAAGATGTGGCAAAGCTGGCAAACAGAGTTATAGTTTTGAATGGCGGAAGTGTCGAAATGGACGGGACTCCGTCATCGGTATTCAAGGAGATCGGAAAGCTTGAGAAAATAGGTTTGTCTGCACCTCAAATAGCTTATCTGATGAAGAAGCTTAAAGAAATTAAACCTGAAATAAATGATGATATTTATACTATTGAAGAAGCAAAAATAGAGATAGGCAAGTTTCTCAGGAGGTGCTGCATATGATAAGGGATATCACCATAGGGCAGTATATTCCGGGAGAATCGATATTACACAGGGCAGATCCCAGGATTAAGATAATTCTTGTCATGGTATATATGGTAGTAGCAATTATTCTGAACTCGTATACCGGACTTATTATTCTGGCTTTGTTTACCATATTAACGGTAGTTTTGTCAGGAGTACCTATTGGTTATGCCTTAAGGGGTCTAAAACCCATTTTGTTTATCCTGGTTTTTGCTGCTGTAATTAATATTCTTACGGCCAAAGGAACAGTTGCATTTTCAATAGGCTTTATACATATAACCTATGAGGGCTTAAATGCTGCTGCAAAATTAATTATAAGGCTTACAGCCTTATTTATGGAAGTATCCCTTGTTTTAACGCTTACATCAAAACCGCTGACAATGGCAGACGGGATTGAAAAGCTGATGAGCCCTTTAAAAAGGATAGGAGTACCGGCCCATGAAATAGCAATGATGATGACAATAGCCCTGAGGTTTATTCCTACTTTACTGGAGGAAACCGATAAAATAATAAAGGCTCAGTCATCAAGAGGGGCGGATTTTGATACTGGAAACATAGTTCAGAAGGCTAAAAGCTTTATTCCGGTGCTTGTACCTCTTTTTGTAAGTGCTTTCAGAAGAGCCGATGAGCTTGCGGTAGCTATGGAAGCCAGGTGTTACAGAGGAAGTGTGGGAAGGACAAGAATGAAACAGCTGCATATGACAAGAATTGATCTAATTTTGACAATAGCAATGGTTGTTTTTGCTTCGGGACTTTTATATATTGAATTTATGTGAGGAGGATTATTTTATGTTTTATGTAGGAATTGATTTAGGCGGTACGAATATTGCTGCTGGTGTAGTTGATGAAAACGGAAAAATCATTCACAAGGATAGCATACCCACCCACAGGGAAAGAAAAGATGTAGAAGTTATTAAAGATATGGCCATGCTGGCATTAAAGGTCATTAAGGATTCCGGAAAGGAAATTGCTGATATCAAAAGTATTGGTATTGGAAGCCCAGGTGTTCCTAATAACGAAAAAGGAATACTTGTATATGCCTGTAATTTGAATTTTAAAAATGCACCTATAAGAGAAGAAATGCAGAAGTATGTCAATTTACCCGTAATTCTTGACAACGACGCCAACTGTGCTGCTCTGGCCGAGTGTGTTGCGGGTGCCGCAAAGGGAACAAAGCATTCTGTTACAATAACTCTTGGTACCGGTCTTGGAGGAGGAGTTGTAATAGACGGTAAGATTTACAGCGGGTTTAACAATTCAGCATCCGAGCTTGGACATTCAATTATAGCAATGGATGGTGAACAGTGTACTTGCGGGCGTAAAGGCTGTTATGAAGCCTATGCGTCAGCGACAGCCCTAATCAGGCAAACCAAAAGAGCAGCAGTTGAGAATAAGGATTCCATGATTAATAAGCTGGTTAACGGTGACCTCAATAAAATTGATGCAAAAACGTCATTCGACGCTGCAAGAGCCGGGGACGAAACAGGCAGGAAGGTTGTTGCCCAGTATATAAGATATATTGCAGAAGGCTTGATAAACGTAATAAATACTTTTGCACCTGAAGTTATTGTAATAGGTGGAGGCGTTTGCAAGGAAGGCGAGTACCTCTTAAAACCTTTAAGAGAAATAGTATACAGCGAAGTTTATTTTAAAGAAGAGCCCCAGACACAAATCAAGGCAGCACAGATGGGCAATGATGCAGGAATAGTCGGGGCGGCAATGCTTGGTAGATAAAAGCAATTGAAAATTGAGAATTAAGAATGTACAATTGATAATTATAGTTTAAGAACTCACCCCTGCCCCTCTCTTTCCAAAGAGAGGGGTATTTGGTTAAATCAAATTATACTAAAGGGGTGTGGGCTTGCCCACGGAATCCAATGGAAAATTGGCGGGGCGGCGGGGTGTCCCCGCCTTATACTTGAATTCCCCTTCCATAGAGGGAAGGGGTTAGGGGATGGGTGCTATATTTAGAAATATAAGGCTTACAATCGAATACGACGGGACAAACTATCACGGCTGGCAGAGACAGGCTAATGCCGTTACGGTTCAGGAAGAGATTGAGAAGGCTGCCCGGAAGCTTACAGGCAAGGAATGTGACTTAATAGGTTCGAGCAGGACCGATGAAGGTGTACATGCCCTTGGCCATGTTGCAAATTTTCATACTGATTCAAGCATTCCGGCCGATAAGTTTTCATTTGCTCTAAATACTGTACTTCCGGGTGATATAACAATAAAGGATTCACAAGAGGTGAGTCCTGATTTTCATTCGCGTTTTTCTGCAAAAGGAAAAAAATACAGGTATCTTATATATAACTCAAGGCAGCCTTCAGCTCTGCTCAGAAACAGGGCAATGCATGTTTGCCAGAGTCTTGATTTCGACTCAATGAAAAGGGCTGCAGAACACCTTAAAGGGACGCATGACTTTACTTGCTTCAGAGCCAGCGGAAGTACCGTAAAAACGTCTGAGAGAACCATCTGGGATGTTCGATTGTCAAGGGATGGTGAACTTATATTCTTTGAAATAAGCGGAGACGGTTTTTTGTACAATATGGTACGAATAATTGTGGGAACTCTTGTATATGTAGGAATTGGGAAGATAGCTGCTGAGGAAATACCGGAAATTATTGAGTCAAAGGACAGGAAAAAGGCAGGTAAAACAGCACCGCCGCAAGGCTTGTACCTTGTTGAAGTTTATTATTGAGAACTCACCCAAGATAGAAAAAATGATATGACGGACGACTATACGTGAGAAACAGACATATTTATTGTAAAAAATAGAGATAATAGAAGATAAATTAAATTTTTAGCAATTAATACTTGACACACTTGAAAGCCTATATTAAAATAAAAAAGTGTCAAAAGTTAGACGACATTATATTGCTTCAAACTCCCCGGTATTGTTTGAAGTTTAATGCGGATAAATACTTTTGTTGTAATTTAATAAGAATCAGTGTTTTAAGGAGGATTATGACGCCATGAAAACTTTTATGGCTAAAGCCGAAGAAGTTAAAAGAAAATGGTATATAGTTGATGCAGAGGGTAAGCATTTGGGAAGACTTGCAACAGAAGTTGCAAAAGTCCTCAGGGGAAAACATAAACCTGATTATACTCCTCATGTTGATACTGGAGATCATGTAATAGTAATAAATGCAGAGAAAGTAGTTTTGACAGGTAAGAAGTTGGAACAAAAGCTTTACAGACATCACTCCCTATATCCCGGAGGATTGAAGGAAGTTTTGTACAAGCACCTTATGGCTTCGAAACCTGAAAAGGCTGTAGAACTTGCTATAAAGGGCATGCTTCCAAAGAACAGTCTGGGAAGAGCAATGTTCAGAAAATTAAAGGTATACAGGGGCAGCGAACATCAGAATCAGGCACAGCAGCCCGAGAAATTGGATATCTAGTATTAGGGAGGAGATGAAATTATGGCTAAGGTTCAGTATTATGGAACCGGAAGAAGAAAAAAATCAGTAGCGAGAGTAAGACTTGTTCCTGGAGAAGGAAAAGTTATAATTAATGATAGAAGTATTGATGAGTATTTCGGATTGGAAACCTTGAAGGTTATAGTAAAGCAGCCGCTGGTACTTACAAATACCGAAGGCAGATTTGACGCTATATGCAAGGTTATAGGCGGTGGCTTTACAGGCCAGGCCGGTGCAATAAGACATGGTATTTCAAGAGCTTTATTAAAAGCAGATGAGGAACTCAGACCTGCTCTTAAAAAAGCCGGTTTCCTTACAAGAGACCCAAGAATGAAGGAAAGAAAGAAATACGGTCTCAAAAAAGCAAGAAGGGCACCACAGTTCTCAAAGAGATAATCTCTTGGATGCCATTAAAGATGAATATGTTTATAATTTTCAGGAGACGGTTATACCGTCTCCTGTTGTTTTGTATAAGGTTTCTCAGAACAATCAGTTTATCACGAGAATTTCATGTAGAATTAACTTATTATGAACGATATAATAATATAGAATTGTTTAAGAATTTATAAATGTTGGGGGTAGCCATGCTTATTGTTAAAAACGGAAAAGTGCTTACCATGGCGGGAATCACTTTAGATAAAGGTTATATTGCTGCAGAAAAGGGAAAAATAGTTTATGTAGGAAATGATGCCGATATTATAAATAAATATATCAATGAAAATAAGACTGCTTGTATTATAGATGCTGAAGGTAAATATGTTTTGCCGGGGCTGGTGGACGCACACTGCCATATAGGCTTGTGGGAGGATGCAGTGGGTTTTGAAGGCGAAGACGGCAATGAAATGACCGATCCAGTCACACCCCATCTTAGAGCCATCGACGGTATATATCACAACGACAGGTCATTTACCGAAGCAAGGGAAAGCGGAGTCACCACCGTAGTAACGGGACCAGGAAGTTCAAATGTTATCGGCGGACAGTTTGCTGCTTTGAAAACCTATGGCAAAAGAATAGAAGAAATGCTTATAAAGGAGCCGGTGGCAATGAAGGTGGCTTTCGGTGAAAACCCCAAATTTGTCTATAATGAAAAGAAGCAGATGCCAACTACACGGATGTCCACTGCAGCAATATTACGTGAAAGCCTCATGAAAGCAAAAGAATATAAAATGCTGTTGGATGATTATGAAAAAGACAGGGAAAATTGCGACAAACCTGAGTATGACATGAAATTGGAAGCCCTGCTGCCTGTCATAGAAGGAAAAATTCCGCTGAAGGCACATGCGCATAGAGCGGATGATATCCTAACGGCTATAAGGATAGCAAAGGAATTTAACGTCCGTCTGACTATAGAACACTGTACAGAAGGTCATCTTATAAAGGATATCCTGGCTGAAGAAGGCGTTTCGGTCATTGCAGGTCCATCCCTGACAGACCGTTCAAAGGTGGAGCTAAGAAATCAGACAATTAAAAACCCGGGTATTTTATCCAACATGGGCATAAAGGTGGCAATTATGACTGATCATCCATGTATACCAATACAGTATTTGAGCCTTTGTGCAGCCCTGTCAATGAAGGAAGGCATGAATGAAGAAGATGCACTTAAGGCAATTACAATTAATGCGGCGGAGCTTACCGGAATATCCGACAGAGTTGGAAGTATCGAGGTAGGAAAAGATGCCGACCTGGTTATTTTTGACGGTCATCCCTTTGAACTTAGAACAAATGTGGTAACTACTATAATAAACGGGAATATAGTATATGAAAGGGAAAAGAATGCAGATGTTTAAGGTTTGCTCACAAAAGGAAACAGAAGTGTTTGCAGAGAAACTTGGCGAAATACTTAACCCGGGAGATATAATTTGTCTGACAGGTAATCTTGGAGCAGGTAAGACAGCCTTCACCAGAGGGCTTGCCAAAGCGCTTGGAATAAATAATCATATTACCAGTCCTACTTTTACTATTGTTAATGAGTATGAGGCCGAAATCCCCCTCTATCACTTTGATGTATACAGAATATCCAGTCCGGATGATATGTTCGAAATCGGTTTTGAGGAATATCTTTACGGGGATGGGGTTTCAGTCATCGAATGGGCTGATCTGATATATGATATCCTTCCTTTGGAAAGTATAAATGTCCGCATTGATATAAGCAGCAGGACAAATACTGAAGAGCGGGTCATAGAAGTTGAATTCAAGGGTAACAGATATTTGGGTTATGAAGAAAAACTTTTAGATAAATGGTCTTTATACGGAGGCAATAATGAAGATACTTGCGGTTGAAACATCATCAACAGTGGCTGCGGCAGCTATAATGGACAATAACAGGCTGCTTGGAGAATACATTCTGAATCATAAAAAAACACACTCTCAAAAGCTTATGCCAATGCTTGAATCCCTAATGAATGATCTGGAGCTCAGTCCGAAGGATATTGACGTATATGCGGCATCCAGCGGGCCAGGTTCATTTACAGGATTGAGAATAGGTGTAACGACGGTAAAGTCAATAGCATATGCTGCAGATAAACCGGTTGTAAGTATACCTACACTTGATGCTCTGGCATTCAACATTCCGCTTATGGATTCATTGATTTGTCCGATAATGGATGCAAGAAATAATCAGGTATATACCGCACTTTATAAATGTGAGAAAAACTCCCAGGTTAAGATAACAGAATATATGGGCATTCCGGTTCAGGAACTGATGGATATTATTAAAAGCAAAGGGCAAAAAACAGTTTTTCTCGGGGATGCGGCGCCGATCCATGAAGAATATATAAAACAGGAACTAAAGGAAATGTGTCAATTTGCGCCTGGAAATCTTATGCTTCAGAAAGCATCTTCAGTGGCATATCTTGCATATGTAAAAGCATCCGGCGGACAGCTGGAGAATTGTTTTGACATGATTCCTTTCTATTTGAGAAAGTCACAGGCAGAAAGAGAATACGAGAAAAAGCAGATGACAAGATCAATAGACAATGGATAATTGAGAATTGAGAATGGAGAATAGAGGATTATTCAAATGTAGGGGCGGCCAGTGGTCGCTCGCCTAAAAAAATGGTTAAAGAAACGGAGCAATCAATTATTGTCCTATATATTTCCCTTCCCACAATGCGATGGGGGAAGGGTTGGGGATGAGGGTTATAAACAAAATAGTGGAACTGACAAGGGGAATGCTCCTTCCGTCACTTCGTGACACCTCCCTCTAGAGGGAGGCTCAAATAGGCATTTGAAAGGTGTGGCTTGCTGACTTGGACGGTTTGGAAATATTAAAAATGACAATCGAGCATATAGATGATGTAATGGTAGTTGAAAATCTAAGTTTTTCTATTCCCTGGTCAAAGGAATCTTTTTTTCAGGAGGTAACGGGGAATACATTTGCAAGATATATAACGGCTAAAGTAAACGGACGGGTCATAGGTTATGCAGGTATGTGGAAGGTTTTTGATGAGGGGCATATTACCAATGTTGCCGTACATCCTGAGTTCAGAGGTACCGGAATAGGAAGCGCCTTGATAGAATATTTAATGGAAGTTGCAAGAAAAGAAAACATAACCAGCATGACCTTGGAAGTAAGAAGAAGCAATATTGCAGCACAAAGGCTTTATAACAAATATGGCTTCAAGGTTGAAGGGTACAGGAAGGGCTATTATTCAGATAACAGGGAAGATGCATTGATTATGTGGAAAACCGACGTATAGCTAAGGTTTTATCCTTGGAATTTTTATAAATCAGTTTGAATAAAGATATCTCGTCGGACAAATTAGATTTATTTAAGATAAGAAATGCGAAATACAGGCTGTTTTTATTTTTACTTAATATTTACTAAGGGGGCAAATTCATGGTAAATTCCAAGGGTCTTAAGTTTAGTATGCTTAGAAAGGAATGCGATCCGGGCATATTCGATTTCAACGATACTTCGGAAATAAAACCGTTGGAGGGAATAATAGGACAGGAACGGGCAGTTAGGGCAATGGAGTTTGGCCTTAATATCAAAGTAAGAGGCTACAACCTTTATATGTCGGGAATGACCGGTACAGGAAAGACAAGTTATGCTATTCAGCATATAAAGAAGATAGCTGAAAAAGAAAAAATTCCTGATGATTGGTGTTACATATATAACTTTGATAAAACAAACCAGCCTATGGCGGTCAATCTGCCTGTAGGTATGGGCAAGGTATTCCAGAAGGACATGGATGAGTTTATTAAGATTCTTAAGCTTGAGATATCGAAAGCCTTCGACAGTGAGGATTACGAAAAGGAAAAGGCTGAAATAATGAAGGAATACCAGGCAAAGCGGAGTGAACTTCTTGAAATATTAAATGACGATGCGGGTAAACGGGGCTTTAAGGTGAAAAGTACAAGTGCCGGTGTCTATTTTATGCCCATAATTGAGGGAAAAACCCTAAGCGAACAGGAGTATAGTGAGCTTGATGAGGATATCAAGGATGAGATAACTGAAAACTCCAATGTTGTACAAATTGAAACTCTTGAAATAATCAAAAAGATCAAAAATGTTGAAAAGGACGCAGAAAAGAGAGTTGCCGAATGGGAAAACAAAATAGCCCTTTTTGCTGTAGGCGCCCATATAAATTACCTTAAAGAAAAGTACAAGGATTTTGAAAAGATTACTGCTTATCTTGCCAGGGTACAGGACGATATACTTGAAAACCTTGATGCATTTAGGGATGATGAAGTACCTGAAGACCAGCAGTATCTGATACCATTTATTAAGGAAAGTGAATCTCCTGCTGAGAAATATAAGGTAAACCTTGTGGTTGACAACAGTGAACTTAAGGGAGCACCTGTTATAGTTGATTTTAATCCGACATATTACAACCTCCTTGGTAAATTGGAATATGAAAACGAATTCGGAACAATGACAACTGATTTTACAATGATCAAGGCGGGTCTGATGCACCTGGCCAACGGGGGTTACATTATTTTACAGGCCAAGGATGTTCTAAGCAATACTCAGTCCTGGGAAGCCCTTAAACGTGTCCTGAAAACCAAAAAACTCAATATAGGAAACATGAAGGAACAATCAGGTTTGGTGGCAGTTTCGGGATTAAAGCCCGAACCAATACCTCTTGAAGTAAAGGTAATATTTGTCGGAAGCGAATATATTTATCAAATGCTTTACGAATATGATGAGGATTTCGGAAAGCTGTTCAAGATTAAGGTTGATTTTGACGACGAAATGGACAGAAATGCGGAAAACATGCTAAAGTTGGCCCAATTTGTAAGTTCCTTCTGTTCCAAGGAAAATATGCCGCATTTTAACCGTAAAGGGGTTGCAAAAGTAGTTGAATACAGTTCCAGACTGGTTGAAGACCAGAATAAGCTTAGTACCAGATTTAACGATATTGCGGAGATTTTATGCGAATCGTGTGCCTGGGCCCAGATAGAAGGAGCTAAAATAGTATCGGATTCACATGTGAAGAAGGCTATTGAAGAGAAGAAATACCGTTCTAACAAATATGATCAAAAACTTCTTGAGATGCAGGAAGACGGAACTATAATGATTGATACCGAGGGTGAGGTTATTGGACAGATTAATGCATTATCCATTCTGGATATGGGAGATTACACCTTCGGAAAGCCTTCAAGGATTACAGCTACAACCTATATGGGCGAGAAAGGTATTGTCAATATAGAACGTGAAGTTGAAATGAGCGGTACTACCCATACCAAGGGTGTTCTTATACTAAGCGGATATATAGGGCAGAAATATGCTCAGGAGATACCGCTTTCGCTTTCTGCCAGCCTTTGCTTCGAACAATTGTACAGTGGTATCGACGGTGACAGTGCATCCAGCTCGGAATTGTACTGCTTACTTTCCAGCCTTTCAGAAGCTCCAATTAAGCAGGGAATTGCCGTAACCGGTTCTGTCAATCAAAAAGGCGAGATACAGCCTATTGGCGGTGCTACTAATAAGATAGAAGGCTTTTTTGAATTGTGCAAGCTTCGCGGACTTAATGGCAAACAGGGTGTTGTCATACCTTATCAGAATGTAAGGAATCTGTTGCTGAATGATGATGTTGTAAGTGCGGTTAAAGCAGGTAAATTTCATATATACCCTGTAAAAACAATAGACGAGGGTATTGAAATACTTACCGGAATCAAGGCGGGAGTTAAAAAACCTGACGGTACTTATACTGAAGGAACTATAAATTTTAAGGTTTATGAAAAGTTAAAGAAATATGCAAGATCTGTTGCTAATTTTGGTAAGGAAGATAAATCCTCAGGCAGCTCAAAGGAAAAGGCAAAGGTGAAAAGCAGCAAGTAGTTATTTAGAGTGTTCCAAACAGCTTTATTAATTTGAAAGCGGGAATTCACCTTCAATGGATGAGTCCCCGCTTTTAAAATACAGACTAGAGGTAAATATCGGAAAATTCAATAGTTGAAAGCCGAACCAGCCGGTTATCGGTAATTTCTTCTTTTTTACTCCCGGTACCACAAACCTTTGCTGCAGGAAGAAGAATTGTAAAGTTACTGCCCAAACCTACTTTACTCTCCAGTATTATTTCCCCATTCATAACTTCAACCAACACCTTTGTAAGGTATAACCCTATACCTGTACCTTCAGCCTGCCGGGAGAGGGAATTGTCCACCTGCCCGAACTTTTCGAAAATCAACTTCTGTTTATCCTGCGGTATGCCCGGTCCTTCGTCAATGACCTCAATACAAATCATCCGTTTATGCCTGATTGTTTTTTGGGAGACCATAACCCTGATCGATTTACCCCTAGGTGTATATTTAACTGCATTTGAAAGCAGATTCAAAAGGATTCTTTCATATTTTTCCTTATCAATACCTAATACTTTCTTTTCAAAGGTTGTTGAGAACAATAAATTGATTCCTTTTTGTTCTGCGTAGAATTTAATTGATTCAATTATGGACCTGGTTAAGATAATTATGTCTGTATTGTCAATTTCGTTTTTAAAATGACCCGAATGTATACGTGTAATATCCAAAAGATTATTTACAAGCTTCAATTGTCTATTGGAGTTTTGAAGAATAGTATTAAGAAAGCTTTTCATTTTTTCCGACAACTCGTTTCTGCACAGAACCTCTATTGCCTGTATAGCAGTATTGATAACGGTTATAGGTGTCTTGAATTCATGAGATATCAGACATAGGAATTCATCCTTCATCTCAACTGCTTTTTTCAGAGCTTCGCTTTTTTCAATTTCCTTTTGCAGCATTTGTTCCCTTTGTTCCTTTATTAGCCTTTGATTGTTGTGCTTATCGGTAATGTCACGATGGAATACCGCAATTGATACTAAATTATTATCCTTGTCAAAGATTGGTGTTGCAGTAACCTCAATAGTTTGCTGCTTACATGTTCCTTTTACGACAATTACAGTATTCACTACTGTCTCTCCTCTTAAGGCTCGTCTGGAAGGTAAATCATTTATATCTATCCTGCTGCCGTCCAGACTAAAATATTCAAAGACAGTATCTGGATTAGATAAATTTGAAAGGTTTTGGTTTATGGAACAGATATTCCGTCCTGCCGCATTAATTTTAACCAAACTGCCGTCTTTGTTATAAATGGCAAATGCATCAGTTATATTTTCAATAACAGTCTCCAGCAGTCCCCTCTGGGATTCCATATCTGCCTTGGCTTTTTCGTGCTCTGTTAAATCGCGGCAACACAATATTCCGGCAATGAGTTCACCTTCCTCATCATAAACGGGAGTACCATTTATTTCGGCATAAATTATTGCATCACCTTTCTTTATTTTAACCTCATAGCCTGTTAATTTTTCTCCTTTTACAACCCTGTAAGCGGGATATTCGGTATTATTGATAATTCGTCGGTCACATTGGTTAAATTCGGCATTTTTGCAGCCGCATCTCAAGTATTCCATGTCAGGGAACAGGCTATTCATTTTTTCACCTGCCAACCTGTTATATGCAATAAGCTTGCATTGCTTGTCAAAGATCAATAACCCGTCAAACATATTTTCGATAATTGCTTTAAATTTAAATTCTTCTTGGCTTAATAATTTCGACTGGGTTGCAAAATCTCCTTTTAAAACAACTCTTTCTGTCACATCCTCAAGAACTGAAACAATGAATTTTACCTGATTATTATATACAATTGGTATTAGTGTGCTATCCCAATAGTGGTTACCGCTTCCCATAATGCCTTTACTTTCTTTTACGTGGCGGGACTTTCCGTTTAGGGCTATGTCATTAAAGACTGTTTCAACAGGACTGACGTTAAATTCCGGTATAATTTCACTTACTCCCTTTCCGTAGGCAATATCCATTACGTTGTAGGGCTCCGGCAGGTAATTAAGGTACATTTGATTTGCTTTTATAAGAATATAGTCAGGAACTGAATAAACTGCCATTGCAGTAATATTTTCATGGATTTGACTCACCAGAAATTGATTGTTAAATTCCAATCTGGAATCAGGTATTTCGTTAATAATATATCTAGTCAGGTTATTTTCTTGTGAAACATATTGTTCAAGGGATACATACCTTGCATCAAGGAATTTGGTAAACAAAAAGGCTTCCGCTTTTCCGTTAATATAGTTTATTTTTGTTTTTATTCGAAGCAAGTCCCGGAAAACAGTTTTCGAGGTTTTTCCGATTAATTCATCAGGTCTAAAGGATACGAGGCTGCAAAAGGAAGGGCTTACATTTACGACTGCGCCTCTTCGCTCAGTAATGCATGGAATGTTTGTATCCTGATCGGCATATTCCAACATAATAATTACCTCTGGTAAACATAAACTAAGGCAATAAATATACTTATTATAATAATACCAATTAGGCTTGCAATCAAGAAAATAATTACATTTTATAAGACTATCTGTTTATTTTTGAAGAATATTGTCAGGTTTACCATATTATTTATGAATACTGAAGCTCGCGAATATAGGGAACTTTAACTTAAACTCCAACTCTAACTCCAAATTATAATTATGTAATTCTAGATTCTGTTGGACTGTTACCCTTCAAAACTTATCTTATCTCCTTTATTAGTTCCGGTTATGACAATTGTACCTTCGGGTAGCTCCAGAACCGATTTTGATCCCTTTATGAACGGTGATACATGCCATGGCTTTATTCCTGACATTGTATGAATGATTACATTGTCCCTATCAATAAAAATCACATCGATGGAAAACCTCATAAAGAACATGTGAATTGAGCTGCAGGGCTTAATCAGCAAACCGCTGCCGGGAGATATGTTTTTCTTCAGCATCAGTCCCTTGAACCTGCTTAAAAAACTATCTGCATGAATGCAATTGTCAGCAAGGGATTTGTTTCTAGTTAAATTAACTATTTTCATATAATCCGCCTTAACATAAATTTGAGGCAATATTTCCACTTAATATATCGGCAAATTTAATTGTAACTTATATTTTTAAAATAATTTATAAACCTTGGTGTTGTTATTCAGACATATAATAGATATATGCGTATAAACGTAATATAATATATTTGTAAAACACCGTAATTAATTTGTTATTATAAACGTTGCTGTAACAGATAGAAGGTGAAACTTTTTTGGAATTATCGGATTATGAACTTATACAAAAAATACTTGAAGGTGATGCTGATCTTTTTTCTGAACTTGTTACAAGATACAAGAAGCTTATTTACAGCATAGTTTATAATATGATAAAAGACAGGGAAGAAGTAAACGACATATCACAGGATGTATTTATTAGAATATACCAGGCTTTGAACAGATATAACCCTGAATATAAATTCTCGACTTGGTCGGTAAAAATAGCTACAAATTATTGCCTTGATATATTAAGAAAGAAAAAGATAGATTCCGTTCCAATAGATGAAATCTCTCACGTTCCGAACAGCAAGGATACACCTGAGAGCAGATATATAAAAAAAGAACAAAGCAGGATGATTCGCGAAGCAATAGAGGAATTGCCTGAAAAATATAGAATACCGATAATACTGTTTCATCAGAATGGTTTATCCTACGAAGAAATTACCAAAATACTTAATGAGCCGATGACAATAGTAAAGAACAGGCTTTACAGGGCAAGATTGATACTAAAGGATAAGCTGTCAGGCTGTAGAAAGGAGGAGATTTTATGAATTGTATAATGTCTGAAGAATATATTATGAAGTATTTTGACGGAAATATAAACGATATTGAACAGGCTCAATTAAAACAGCATATAAAGACATGTAAAAGCTGCCATGAAAGCTTTAACAGCATGTCCGAAATATTTGGGCTCATACGGGAAGAAGCAGACATAGAACCGCCTGTCAATTTCGAAGCGAGTGTAATGCAAAAGCTAAGGACATTTGAAGAAAACAGGAAAATCCGCAGGGAAAGAATTTTATTCGCAATATATGCACTGGTTACAGTTGCATTAGGTATACTGACATTTGTTTTCATACTTGGTGAAAGACAGGCAATTCTGAAAGCTCTTTCAACTGCGGGTGCTAATCCGGGGGTAATGAGAGTAATCTATTATATAGTTGATAAATTTTACGCTGCTATTGATCTTGTTAAAGGCTTCTTTGTGGAGTTAAGCATGATTGTTTCAAATATCTACTATTATTTGATAGCCGCATTTACACTGGCTTATATCATAACCAGACCGAATCTTTTCAGTAAACGCCAAAATAGAGGCGAGGAACATGCAGAGAATAACAGATAATCCTAGAATAAAGACAAAAATACTATAGTCTTAAAGAGTTTTATAAAATGTAGGGAACGGTGTCATCACCGTTCCTTTATTTTTCTATAGAAATTTACATAACAATTTTAGAAAAAATAAGAACGAATTATTAGTTTTTTTTGAACAATAATAATTCTACGGAGGTGGTTTTTTATGGATGAAAATTTTGACAGAAATCCGGAAAATGATCATTTCAATGATAATAGAAATGATCCCTTGGATGACACAGACACTCCGCATCACCATACAGATATAAATAATTTTTCAATGGACAACAGGGGCGATATCCGTACTGACAGACATGGCGCAGCTGTAGCAGGCAGAAGCTCTGCAACATTCCTGGTACTTGGATGGATAAGTGCAGCTCTGGCTTTTGTAATTTCTGCATATTTCGCCATACCTGGTATAGTATTTGGTGTTCTTGCAAACAGACAGGCGCGAGGAAGCGGTACTGCCGTTATAGTAACTAATGTGGTACTTGCGGCAATAAGTGTTATTTTTGGAATGA
>JAUZPR010000150.1 GCA_030705825.1 Bacillota bacterium
TAAGATATCCATTTTAATGAAAGATCCAGAACCTTACTGTCTACACTCATAAACTTGGTTGATATGCTCTTGACAGTATCGCTCTTGGTTTCGGCTTGTGCTCCGGCCTTAACATACCCGTTTACGAACTCCTGTGCTGCATCCGGATTCTTTTTTATAAAATCATTACGTAGAACAAGACTGCAGCATACTGAATCCTTCCAGATATCCTGTGACTGGTACAAAACTTTTCCTTTTCCTATTGCAACAGATTTGGCGCCGAAGGGCTCTGCCACTATGTAGCCTGATATACGTCCCTCGGACAAAGCAGCCGGCATCTCTGCAGGAGGCATCTCTACAACTTTAAGGTCGGTATAATTGACACCCGAATCTTTAAGCATTTTATACAATAAAATATTGTGAGTAGATAGCTTGCTTGGTATTGCAAAGGTTTTTCCTTTAAGGTCCTGTACTGAATTTATGTTATTTGCGACAATCACCGCATTTCCATCCCTGTGTCCAAGTGCTACCGCCTTTAGATCTATTCCCTGTTCCTTTGCTTTCATTGCAAGTTCTATAAGTACTGATGCTCCGTCAACCTTTCCTGTATTAAGAGCATCTATAAGCTCTGGCCATGAACCGAACTTAACAAGCTGTATGTCAACATTTTTGAGGTTTTCCTTTAACGATTCGTTTTCAATAAATAAAGGAAGTGCATGAGTTATTGGCAAATAAGCAATTTTGATGGTTTGCTTTTTACTGCTGCTGCTTTGTGACGCAGTCTGCCCCGAATTGCTTCCGCAGGCTGTCAGACCAATTAATAATGCCAGTATAATCATGGCTGCTATTGATTTTCTTATTCTTGTTTTCATAATTTAATCCTCCTAAAATTTTTTACCATCCAAGACCATTTCTTTTACGTTTGATGTGCATTTTAATTATTTGTGCCGCAGCTTCGGGGTAGGGCTCTGTATATATTTTGGCTCCAAGCTCCTCCAGGGCTCCGTTTCCACCGAAATAGTCGGCTATATTGTTGCTGCCTCTGTCCATTTCCCCATCGACTGCTCCTTCTTTAGGCTTTGGAATCGGAACAGGTATAGGTGCCGGGAAACCTACCAGGTTTGATACTCCGTGCATCAGGAAGCTTAATCCCTGCCCTACTGTTTTTTCATTTCCCGGTTCTGGTCCTACAAACATGAAAGGCATATCTTTTATAGCTTTACCTGCCTCATTTGCAAGTGTGATAAAAAGTCTCAAAGACCTTGTATTATCTACGCAGCCGCCTACTGCAAGAACAGGTGGAATTCCGTATTCTTCCGCAACACTTTTAAGACCTTCACCGCATAACTCTGATGCTTCCTTATTGCACAAACCTGCATTTAATAGAGCATGTGAGCAGCAGCCGGTTGTTGTAACCAGGATATCTGCTTCCAGAAGCTTTTTGACAATAGTGACATGATTGTATTCATATACTGCTTTAGGAGTATTACAGCCTACTACGGTAGCTATACCCTTTATTCTTCCCGATTCAAGAAGCTTCAGAATGTTATCTGTTCCTCCAAGTGTCTGGGTTATGGATTCATAGCTCCATCCGCTTACTGCTTTTGTAGTGATGTCCGGAATACTAATTTTACTTCTATCACGGTTTTTATAAGCTTCTACAGCCGTCTTAGCTATTATGTAGGCATCTGCATCCAAAGTTTCGGGTTTTTCCGGATCAAATGGAAGGTGGACTGCTCCCGGAATCCTGTTTGAATTACAGGTTGTAATTATCTGTGTTCCATAGCAGTCTGCAAGGATTTTCATTCCCGGAATTACGCACTGCATATCCACAACTACACAGTCAACTGCACCTGTTCCAATAACAAATTCCTGACCCAGAATATTTGTGACGCTTGGTATTCCGTATCTGGCCAGCAGCTCCGCACCGGTACAGCAAAGCCCGCCCACAACTATACCTTTTGCACCATATTCCTTCGCCAGATCCTGGATTTCAGGAAGGTTTATCTTTTCAAGGACCTTTTCAATCATAACCGGTGAATGTCCGTGTACCAGAATATTCACATGATCTTCCTTAAGCACTCCGTAATTTACTATTGTTTCATTGGGTTCAGGTATTCCGAACAATATCTCACTGGCAAATGAAGAGCCGAATAAAGTACTGTAGCAATACGCAAGCGCCGACCGTTTTTCCTGGCTTGCTATTGCCTTCCAGTCGGTACAGCTGCCCAGCGTTGTCATATGAAGTGCTTCCATAATTTCATAAGATGCCGATCTCGGAAGAATTCCAAGCTCCTTCCAGGTTCTCTTTCTTTCTTCGGGTGCGTATGCTTCCAAAAGTGTCATATTGTCTGCATTCATTCTGTTCAAGTCTTCAAC
The DNA here is from genome assembly GCA_030705825.1 of Bacillota bacterium. Taxonomy (GTDB): domain Bacteria; phylum Bacillota; class Clostridia; order Acetivibrionales; family JANLFN01; genus JAUZPR01. The sequence goes on from JAUZPR010000150.1 coordinate 2,359, forward strand.
AAGGATATCAGCGATATTGTCTGCAAGCTCTTCCAATCCTTTGTCACCGGTATTTAAACCAAGCTTTTCAGCAAGTTCATAAACTCGTTTTTCACCTTTAAGCTTAAGGTTCAGCTTTCCTGCAGCTATTCCCTTGATTGTATAGATTATTTCATGTGCGTGTCGTGCATGCGCTGCGAGGCCTGAAATTAAAGACCTGATTATATTGCTTATTACTATTTCGTCCTGACTTCGTCCGCAAATACCACGAGGACTTTTTTCAGTTATTCGGCATGGACCCCATTGGCACATCCGGCAGCAGGTGCCTTTCAGTCCGAAAGCACACTGGGGCTGCTGTGCTGCGAACCTGTCAAGATATGTTTCGTTGCCATCCTGGCTTATTTTTTTAATAAGCTGTTTTGTTGCATCATTTGGTGTTTTCCTGGTTACTTCATCTTTGTCAGGCATTTCTGCATTCAGATATGAATATGTATAACCCATTTTTCTTCCCCCAATTATGTGTACAAATTTTATTTCAAATCGAATAGACCAGCTGAAAGGTACCTTTCTCCAGTATCCGGCAGTATTACCGCTATCCTTTTGTCTTTATTTTCAATTTGTGATGAGAGCTTGAGAGCGGCATTTAATGCGGCTCCTGAAGATATTCCTACTAGAAGCCCTTCTTCTCTTGCTGCTTTTCTTGCAGTGTCGTATGCATCCTCATTTGTTACTTTAATAATTTCATCAATAACATCAACATTAAGTATTTCAGGTATAAATCCGGCTCCTATTCCCTGGATTTTGTGAGGACCCGGCATATCCCCCGAAAGAACTGCCGATTCCGAAGGTTCTACTGCTATTACTTTTATACCGGGTATCTGTTTTTTGAGAACTTCACCTACACCTGTTATTGTTCCGCCTGTTCCCACTCCTGCAATGAAATAGTCTATTTTCCAATCCAAATCGTTAAGTATCTCAACTGCTGTTGTAAGCTTATGTATATCGGGATTTGCAATATTTTTGAATTGCTGGGGTATGAAGGAATTCTCATATTTATTTTTAAGTTCCTCCGCTTTCCTGACGGCTCCCTTCATTCCCTCTCCCCCGGAAGTCAAAACTATCTCGGCTCCATAAGCCTGAAGCAGCTTCCGTCTTTCAATACTCATTGTTTCAGGCATTGTTAGAATAAGCTTATATCCCCTTACAGCACATACCATAGCCAGACCGATTCCGGTATTTCCGCTGGTAGGCTCAATTATTACCGTATTGTTGTCTATCAACCCTTTTTTTTCAGCCGACTCGATCATGGAAAGAGCAATTCTATCTTTTATGCTTCCGCCCGGATTGAAATATTCAACTTTAGCATATATTTCAGAGTAACCGTTGTTTATTTTACCGATTTTAACAAATGGAGTTTTTCCAATAAGGCTGAGAATATTTTCATTAATATGCATTTCTTCCCTCTCTTTCCTGTTTATTGAGCTCAAATGTTTTCCTAGTATTCCTATATGTTTTATATAATATAGCTAATTTATAGCTATTGTCAATAATATCCGGAAAATTATTTTAAATTTATATAAAAAAATAAGCCGGTATCCATCTGATACCAGCTTATCCGAGCGTTTTAAGTATTTCTGCCTTCTTTTTTATATATTCCTCATCGGTAATTTCTCCTCTTGCATATCTTTGATTCAATATTTCAATTGCGTTTGTGTGCATGCCGTTATTAAACTGTGGACCTTTTCTATTGCTTTTTATAAAAATAATAACACCTATTATAACCAATGCCACTAAAAATATGGTAAAAATCCATCCTAAACCATATCCCATCATACCAAAACCGTAATAACGCATCATAAAATTCACCTCTTTATTATTTATCCCAAATTTTAATTATTAACTCAACTATCCTTAAACTCAGTTAAGCTTATTAAAATTGCAGTATTAAATTACATAAGATATAATTTATACATATTAATTTTTTAATCAGGAGTATACATATGAAAAATCTTTCAGAATACGAAATGCCTCTTGTTTTAAGGGATTTTTTAAATTATCTTCAAACTATCAAGGGTAAATCGATAAATACTGTCCAGGTATACTTTTATGATCTGAGAGTTTTTTTCCGTTTTCTTAAAATACACAGGAAACTTATAACCGATAAAAATATAGAATTTGAGCAGATAGATATTAACGATATAGACATTAATATTTTAAAGACCGTAACACTTAGCGATCTGTACGCATTTATGTCATATATAAGCAACAACAGGGACAATACCTCCTATGCCAGAGCCAGAAAGGTTGCAAGTCTGAAATCCTTTTTCAACTATCTTACCAACAAGGCAAAGCTGCTTGATGTAAATCCTACAAGTGAACTGGAATCTCCCAAGATTCTTAAAAGGCTGCCAAGATATCTTAATATAGAAGAAAGCAAGCAGCTTTTATCTTCGGTTGAAGGACAGCATTCGGAACGGGATTTTGCCATGATAACACTCTTCCTGAACTGTGGAATGCGGCTTTCCGAATTGGTAGGTATTAACCTTGGTAATATTAAAAACAATTATCTGACAGTTATCGGAAAGGGTGATAAGGAACGTTCCATACCCCTTAATAATGCATGCCTTCAGGCAATTGATGCCTATATGAAGGTACGCCCGGTCAATAATGTAAAGGATAAAAACGCTCTGTTCCTGAGTGAAAGGAAGCAGCGTATAAGCAAGGAATCGGTGCAGAAAATAGTCAAGAAATATATACGTGAGGCCGGGCTGGACCCGCAGAGATATTCAACGCATAAGCTAAGGCATACTGCAGCAACCTTGATGTACAAGTATGGGAATGTAGATATAAGGGCTTTACAGGAATTACTAGGCCATGAGAGTATTTCTACCACAGAAATTTATACACATCTTGACAAGCAGCAGCTGAAGGAAGCTGTAGACAGTAATCCGCTTTCTACCTTCAGGAAGGAAGTTAAAAATAAATAAAGGTCGAAGAAAATTGTTCGACCTTTAATAATCTATACTATTCAATTTATACTCACAACTGGTATTTTTGTTGTGTTTTGAGGTCTTGTATCATCATATATCGAGAACATGTTGCTCCAGTTTATACGTCCGTAAAAATCTGTAGCCCTATTATCTTCAGGATCGTTATATTTCCAGCTTGCAAGCTTAATTTGGTTTTTCCCGTCACTATCCATTATCCATATGCTCTGTTCCGTTTTGGAATTTTGCCGTGCAAAGACAATGTAGTTATTATTTTTAAGGAATACCGGTGCTTCGGAACGGTATGCAGTACTGTTTGTCAACTGATAGTACTTATTGTTCATCAGCATATATATTTGTCTTTTGAATATGGTAGCTATCTGCTTTTTATATTCATCACCTGCTGCAGCCGCTGGAGACGCTGCAAAAAGCAGTCTTGAGCCATCTGAAGAATAATAAGGTGTCGTTGTGACTTTGTTCATGGGTGCTGCATTTTGCGGCTTTATACCGGTTTTCAAATCAAAAATACTTATAGTCTTATTTTCAAACATACTTCTGCTACCGCCCGAAATAAGTGCAAACTTATCAGCATTTGCAAAGGTTACATTCTCATTGTAGGCAAGCGCTCCTGTATCAAGATTTATCAGCTTACTGTCCTTAATATCGTATAAAGCCGTGCCTACTCCATCAGCCGATAATGAGCCTGAGTTTGACATCATCCAGATAAAAAGCCTGCTAGAATCAGGAGTCCATTTACCGGCAGCCGGTCTTAACCCCATTGAATTTTCACTCATTTTCTCAGCCTGTACTATAAGCTCGGGATTGTTTTTATTTAAGTCTAAAATCCATACGCCTCCCCTATCCTGATTTTCTACGCCTGAAACCACAGTATCATAGGCTAGCAGCTTTAAATCGGGTGAAAGACTTAAGTTGTTAAAATAAGTATCCTTTGCTGAAGCAACAATTGTTTTAGCTTTTGCAGAATTATATTCAACAGTTACGATACCTGTTTTTTGGGATGAAGCATAGAATTGACCCGTTTGTCCCTGACAAAAGGATGTTGCATTTGAAAGCAGTTTCTTTGATTTTCCGTTTTCAAAGCTGTAAGCATATAAATCCTGTCCAAGCATATAAGCAACTGCTTTTCCGTCCCTGGAAAAAACGGGTGTTTGAATATCTGAGCTTTTTACAATCAAATCTGTCCTGGCTGTTTTCATATTGACAATGTATAGTCCGTTCTGGGCTGTATATGCAATCTTTGTATTACCGAAACCTGCATCTCTCTGATTAGTTTGAGTTGCCGCTTCGGTTGAAAAAGTACCAAATACACATATTGTAACAAGCAATACTGTCAATATAAAAATTATACTTTTACCAAACAAATATCCGTTGGCTTTATTCCATCTCATAGATATTTCACCTGTTTCATTAGTATTGATAAATTTAATACGAATTTAATTATAAAAAGTTCCTTATATTATTTGCGTTATTTTAATTTCTTATCAATAATGGATAAAAGCCATTCTTTTTCTCCTGGAATATTTTCATTCAATCGTGCCGCTGCTGTCGGAAGCATCCAAGCCTCAATTTCTTCTTTTGCGATTCCTGACATTCCAATATATTCATTCAAATAAATAGATAGCAGTTTTTTTCGCATAATTTTTGATAGCAGAACTATAAAAGCCGGCGTACCTTTTGGTAAAAAAGGCGATTTGAGAATCAGACAGGTCCTTGCCGCATCACCGGCAGGATTTCCGCTGCTTGCAGTCATCCAGTCTATTACAACAGCCTTTTCCCCAGATAAAAGAATATTATCCGGATGATAGTCTCCATGGCATATATGATTGCTATCTGGAAGTTTCTTAAGATATTTCAGGATCTTTTCTGTTTTTTCTCCTAATGTATTTGATGATCTTCTTATAGCTGACTCAAGTATTTCTTTTTGTCTTGGAAGCTTGTCATTCTCTTTTCTATTTATTTCAATATGCAGTTTGGCCATGCGCCTTGCATAGTCTGCTGCTTTTAACGGGTTTTTCGAGATATGCTTAAGCATAGATTCTCCATATATATGCTGATATATAATCCCTTTACAATTTTCCTCATTAACAAGTCCGTATATAATTGGTGCGGGTATATCTGCTTCCTTTAACGCAAAACCTATATCAGCTTCTTTTATGATCCATTCGTGCGGAAACCATTCATAAAACAGTTTTAACACCTTATGGTCTTCGAGTTCATAAACTTCAGCTGTCATTCCTTTCCCGATTATAGTTCCTTTTTCCATTTTTACCTCGCAAAAGTAAGTTTTTATTTAATTATAGTTTGTAAATTTTCCATGTGGATTTCTCTTTCATACTCCGTTTGAAATTCAAATGTTCTGCCTTCCTTAAGTCCTTTGAGATATTTAATAGTTTTTAATATATCTTCATTTTGTAGATAGAGTGTATGGCCTGAAACTATTATTTCGGCATAATATTTCAGATAGTTTTCCAGCGTATCGATATAAGTCTGTATATCATAATCTTCTACATAGACAATCGGTTTTTCCAGATTGTCTCCTGTATAAAGGACTTTTTCCTTGTGGTCA
>JAUZPR010000151.1 GCA_030705825.1 Bacillota bacterium
ATATAATTGAAGGCAAACACCTCGTACGCCTGCGGATAATGCTCCTTGCTCGACGAAATAAATATGATTTTGAGATCCTTTCTCTCGCCGCGTATTTTCTGCGCTGTCTTTACACCGTCAATTCCTGGCATGTAAATGTCCAGAAAAAGGATGTCGACGGAGAGGCTGGAATCCAGAAATTCATCTATCAGCGTCTCTCCGTTTGTATAGGTGATGATCTCAAAAGAACGGTCGTATGTATAAAGAGCACTTGACAGAAGCTCGATATCCTCCATCGTATCGTCGCAAATAGCAATTTTTATAGGCATAAAGCCACCTCCTATAAGCCTCTCTAACGCTTTTCAAAGCTGCCGGTTTGCCCTAACTTAGAATCTGAAACAATTTTTTCATTTTTATCAAAATCTATGAATAAGTAAATGTCCGATTTCATTAAGGATATAATATAACCTTGATAAAACTAATTCAATATTATTTATACGGAGTAAGACCAGAACCATAAAAAATGCCGTCAGGAATCAATTATTCCTTGACGGCATTTTTATGTTTACTCATCTTATTGTTTTACTGATTTGTCAGAAGATTATACAATACCTGTGCCATTTCAGCCCTTGTCATTGTGCCTGTCGGAGAGAGCTTGCCATAGCTGCCTCCTATGGTTCCTGTTTTCACGAACAGTGTCATAGCGTCCTTTGCCCAGGAAGCAATCTTACCTGCATCGCTGAAATCTGGCAAAGCTTTACCCAAATTTCCCTGCGGCAGCTTGTCTGTCACCTTCAATGCATTGTACAGAAGCGTGACCATCTCCTGCCGGCTTATTTCCTTGTCGGGTGCATACTTGTTGTTTCCTACACCGCCGGCTATAGCCAATCTCTTTGCCACAGCCAGGTAACCGGTATAATAGGTGCTACCCGCATCTGAAAAATTACCCTTCGGGTTTGTATCGGGTTCTATTCCGTAAGCCTTCATAAGCATAACGAGAAAATCACCTCGGGTCAGCTTTGCATTGGGATTGTAATTACCGGAGTCCGTACCTGTGGGGATACCTCTGGCCGCAATGAAGCTTACAGGCTTGGTATACCAAACACCATCGGGCACATCCTTGTAGCTTACTTTATTATAACCTACGGCATATGTTGAAAAATGGCTTGTAGAGAATCTTACCATTCCGGTTGCAGGATCATAGGCAGAATTTCTTACCGCTTCCGGCTTGCCTTGGGCGTTAATATAATAGATGACTATGGAAGTAATATCCTCGCCGGCTTTCGGGGTATAAGGCACCGATACGCTTATGTTTCCGCCAAACTGGGTTATTGTATTGTTTCCGCTGGTTACGCTGAAATTGAATACTGGTCTGTCTCCCACCAGCTGCTTTGCCTCCTGGTCCAGTGTCCCTGCATCGATCTTTGTCACTGTAACCTTTACATCGGCTGCTGCCGCCATTGCTATTGTATCCAGGGCTTTACTGTCAAAGGTGATGTAACCTATAGGAGTAGATATGGTCAAGGCATCGGCTTTGCTCCCTGCCAATATATCCACTGCCACTTTTGGGAGAGCAGTTTCAACCGTTTTCACGTTTGCAGCTGCATCCACCTTGATTTCAGCCACGGCTGCCGTGTCATTTCCTTGCTTTGTAGCTTCTTCCACAGCTTTACTGACCATATCGCTTACCTGTGACTGGGTAACTGAAGCTGCAGCCTTTCCGCTACCGTCAACTATGGCTGTGGTTGTAGTTGTGGCAGTTGCAGTATTTCCCGAAACTTCTGTTTCAGTTTTTGGTGTATCTGCCGGGGAAGCGCTCGGAGTATAAGCACCGCCGCTGGAATTATTCGCTGTCTGCACTGTAACAGCTGTCACACCTGAGGTTGCTCCATCGGCTGTGGCCTTGAAGTAGTAAGTTCCCGCAGCCGCCGTCATGTCGGCCGTCACTGTTATAGTTGAAGCATTTGATGCTACGTCTGTACCTGCAATTAATAGCCCAACTGGGGCTGATGCTGCATTACCGTCGGCATCGCACCAGTTCAACGTTACCGTTTTTCCATCTGCTATGTTCGTAGCTGCCGAAAACGTGGCAGAACCTGCTGTTCCCGCAGTTATGGTGCCATTCTGGCCGCCAGTTGATATTTTCTTTGCTTCAAACAATGCGGATATCGTGATATCACCGTCCGGCATGGTGAAGCTGTTGCCGCTGATGGGATGGTCGCTGCCGTCATTATATTTCAGAGAGCCGGGCTGCAGAACATAGCCTGCAGCCGGTGCTGTATTGAGGCTGATGGTTTCACCCGGCATACCTGAATTAGTGCTAGGTATTATAGTGCCATTTTCTGCTGAAACAGTAATAGGTTTCGTTTCAACCCCTATAATTCCTGACAATGGGGTTGAAGCGAAGCTATCCTTGTTTTCTGTAGGGCAATAGTATGTCAGCGAGCCTGAACATGCTATAAATGCGAAGTTCCAAAAACTTGGCGCATTGCCGTCAAAATATACGCTGGACAATGCACTGCAACACAGGAATGTATCTAGTCCAATAGACGTAACACTACTTGGTATCGTTATGCTGGTCATTCTGATGCAACCAGAGAATGCAGCATTTCCAATAGACGTAACACCTTCTGGTATCGTCATGCTGGTCATGCTGACGCAATCAGAGAATGTATACTTTTCAATAGACGCAACACCTTCTGGTATGGTTACACTGGTCAGTGTGCAGCAAGAATTAAATGCGTAGTTTTCAATAGACGTAACACTGTCTGGAATGCTGAACATACCGCTGAGCTTGGCAGGACAGTGTATAAGACAGGATTTGTCTTTATTGTATAGCACTCCGCCCTGACTTGAATAATTCTGGTTTCCGACATCAACATTGATATCGGTGAGTGAGTTGCACTTTAAGAATGCACAATTCCCGATAGATGTAACACTGCTTGGTATCGTTACGCTGCTCAGTGCGTCACAATGACCGAAAGCAATTTCTCCAATAAATGTAACGCTGCTTGGTATCGTTATGCTGGTCATTCTGCTGCAATTAGAGAATGCAGCATTTCCAATAGACGTAACACCTTCTGGTATCGTTATGCTGGTCATTCTGCTGCAACCAGAGAATGCAGCATTTCCAATAGACGTAACACCTTCTGATATGGTTACACTGGTTATGTTTAAACTGTCGAATGCGGCCTCTCCAATAGACGTAACTGCAAGTCCGTCCAGTGTTGATGGAATTTCTACATTTCTTCCCATACCTACGTAACCATTAATGGTACAGGTACCATCTCCATTAGCAATGTATATATAATCTCCGCTTGTTTCCGCTTGTACGGGTGTGACTCCCATAATCATGCTTACAAGAATCATAAAAACCAATAAAAGTATTAATTTGCGCGGTATACGCCTTGGGAACGTTATTTTTGATACAAATGCAGACATATTGACCTCCAATGGATTAATTTATTTATATAAGTTCAATCTCTCAGCGAGAATAAAATCGTGTCTATACTAAGCCTTAACGGAAGATACTCAGGTTTTTCATTCTCAGCATCCCAATAGACGGATTTCCCGTCAAATTTGATAGCCTGAAAGTATTTCAAATCATTCAGCCTGAAATATTGTATGGTCCTGACCAGCTTCTGCATGTTATAGGTAATGCTGCTTCCATCATCAAAATCTATCAGAAGCTTGTAATCATCGCTTGCCTGTATATTTACAATCTTGCTCATATTCTGCCAGCCTTCCTCATAAGTTGTGAATTTACTCATTATTAATTTTATAAAAAATAGCAGATTTTGCGTATCCCCCATACGGGGGATTTTATCCATCAAAATTCGAGCGTTTTTTCAATAATTTGGCATAAATAAATTCATTTGATATAATTGATTTAATTACATAATCGGGGGAGGGGGATAATTTGAAAAACACTAAATTGTTAGTAAGAGCCAGGCTCAACTCAACCCTGTCTGCACTTTACAATTATCCTCTGACAATACTGGAAGCGCCCATGGGCTATGGGAAAACCACAGCGGTAAAAAATTTCATTGAGGAAGAAAAACTAAAGTCCTTCTGGTTTACCTTCCCTGATTTAAAAAATTCAGAAGAGGTATTTTGGAATAAATTCACCGACCAGATCATTAACTTTGATACCCAGGCAGGGCTGGCTTTAAAGTCCCTTGGCATTCCCGACGACGCTCCGCAGATGGAGAAGGTTTTATTGACACTTGCCGGTGTTCCCTTCGGAGAATGCTTCCTTATGGTATTGGATGATTATCAGCATACCCATGATATCCGGCTGAACAAACTTATCATGCAGCTTGCGCAGGAGGAGCTTGGCGGACTGCATATCCTGATTGTCACAAGGGACACGACCGACATAGACTTTGTAGAGCTGCTTTCGAAGGGACTGTGCTTTATAATATCGAGGCAGCATTTGAAGTTCACCGAGCCCGAGATTCAGGATTACTGCCGGTTAATGCACGACAACATAAGCTATTCCGACTTAAGAAAAATATCTGAATACACCGATGGCTGGATTTCATTCATATATATCATCTTGCTCGGCCTTGAAAACGGAGTTCCCATAGGTATGAGTACCACCATTGAGGAGATGGTTGAAAAGGCGTTATTTGCCCCTTATGACAGACAGGCGCAGGACTTTTTGCTGAAACTTTCGATCATGGAGTATTTTACGGCAAATCAGGCGGAATTTGTAACAGAAAATGGAAATGCAAAACTGATATTAAAAAAGCTAACAAAAGAAAATGCATTTATTTTTTATGATGAAAAAAGTAAACTATTTAAAATACATAGTATACTCCTTGACTATCTACGGCTGAAACAGGATTTTTCCACTGAAGAATCCCGAAGATTATATAGCCGTCTTGGAGACTGGTATATTGAAAAGCAGGAATTTCAAACAGCTTATGGTTATCTGAATCGGGCTGGTCAGACCGAGCGCATCCTATCACACCTGAATAACCCGCAAAACATACAAAATGTGCTTCTAAAATTCGCCGGTGCAGATGAAATGTTTGACAGTACACCCCGAAATGTACTGTTTCAATACCCTTTTGCATATCTTCTGTACATTTTTCATTCAATGCTGCTGGGCAAACAAAATGCAGCCCTGGGATGGAAGGAACGGCTGGATGAACTGCTGCGCTACTATGAAAAGTTGGACGGTATCAATGAAAATTACAGGAACCGGATTTTAGGTGAAACATTGATTGTCCTCAAATTCATTTATTTCAATTATTGGACTGAAATGATAGCCTCCGACAAAGAAATCATCAGGCTCCTTAACGGGCAGAATTCCTGCATTGTGCTTCAGGAGTATACATTTACCTTAGGTTTACCCCAATATATTTACTCATTATTCAGGGACCCCGGCAGTTTGAAGGAGCTTTCGGTTATGATGGCTGAGTACTCCGGGTTTATAAAGTTTTTGAATGGGTGCGGGACAGGCGGCGATTCTCTGGCTCTCGCCGAATATACCCTGGAGACGGGGGACTTTGAAAATGTGGAACGAAACAGCCTTCAAGCAATAGCAAAAGCGGAGACCATGTCTCAAATCAGCATCATTATCTGTGCGAGATTCTGCATGATACGACTTCGCATAGTTCAGGGCAGACTGGCTGAGGCTCTGGAGCTGCTGGAGCAGCTGCAGCGGGATGCTGAAAGAATATACTCTCCGCTTTGTAATACGACTGTCGACCTGTGCAGAGGCTACATTTTTGCAAGTATCTGCCAGCCCGAACGGATTCCACCATGGCTGCAAATAGGCGATATGACAGCCGGCAGCTTATACTACCAGGGAATGGCATATAATTATCTGATCTATGGCAAGGCATTACTAGCGTCAAAGAAATATGCAAAACTAGAAGCTTTAACCGTACAGTTAAGTAAATATTTCTCCATTTACAGCAATCAGCTCGGTTTTATTCACAATGGTATATTTGAAGCAGCAGCACAGTGTAATCTGTATGGGATAAATACAGGCAGCTCGGTTCTGAAAGCTGTGTTGAACCAAGCCCGCAAAGACAATCTGGTCATGCCCTTCGTTGAGAACGCACCACACATTACAGGTATGCTGCAGTTGATAGTCCAAAGCAATCCCGGTGACCAGTATGTGGACCATATCCTGTCGCTTTGTCGGAAATATGAGCAAATTATCCAGAAACTGTCGTACCATCCGGCCCATCTGTCACAGCGCGAAATTAATATACTGGAGATGGCGGCAGAGGGACTTAGCAGGAAGGAAATGGCGGCACAGTTGTGTATTTCGGAGGAAACAGCAAAAACGCATCTCAAAAATATCTATCAGAAGCTTGGCGTCAGCAGTAAAGTCCTGGCAATAAAAATTGCACAGGATCGCGGATATCTGAGTGCAATTGAGATGTAAATTCCTTTCAATTCCGTGACAGTTAACAATTTTTCCGACTCTTTATTTCCGACAATGCTTCAAAAAACAGATCTGGCTGATCCATCATTGCAAAATGCCCGGCATTTGGAATGATATATATCTTTTTGTTTGGTGCATCTATCTCTTTAAAATACTCTTGAGCAATAATATATGGTGTCTGCCAGTCATTCCCACCTAAAACATAATATATAGGAACATTATAAACCGACGACTGGGCGCGCAAATCGAATTCACCCAGAAAGCTGTGAACCTTTTCGTTTGCCTTGAATATCTTCATAAATGCTATAATATCCGAAAACTTAAAAATTGGGCTTTTGAATACGGTCACCCAAGCAGACAAACCTAACTCCATGCCAACCTTGTATTTACCCTGCAGCTTTCTTACTACTTTACATTTTTTCAGAAATTCCTTGTCGAAAACAATTTTACTGTCTGGATATTCACCTATGGCTTCAAGCATCTTCATAGATTTTTTATCACCTGATTGTCCTATCAGTTCTTTAACCTTGTTATAACCCGCCCTCTCATTTTCAACCATACTTATAACCTGACCTGAACCTATATAATATTCTATTTCTTCAGGATGCTTCCTTATAAATAAAGAGCCCAAAACACTTCCCCAGGAATGTCCAAATAGAACTATCTTTTGCTTTTTATATTTTTTCTTGAGATATTGGACGACTTCAAACAAATCCTGGAGCATCAAATCAACTGTAGGCAGCTTATCCGGATTCTTGATTAATGTTTTTCCCGCGCCTCGCTGATCCCAATGAACAACAGTATAGATTTGTTCCCATTTCTTCTGAAATGCCTCTGTGAATAATGATTCAGCGTTACCAGGGCCTGCATGTAAATACAGCATCACAGGATTATCATAGCTTGTTCCCAAGTGAAACAAAAATTGATTTATGCCATTTACCGGTACAAATTCTTCAACATAAATTAACCGACTGAATTTATTCTTCATATTTTTCACGTCCCCCTCCCTGATTGAGTTCTTCTTCTTTCAAATTCCTTCAATACTCTTGTTTGAATATATCTTTCACTTTCATCTATTTCCAGATTGCTATCCAGTTCAAAACCATCTTGCTCTTCACCATCAAAGCAATATAGCTTCTTCAGGATTTCCCAAAGTGTTTCAAGTTCTTCCACTGTGAAATCTTTAAAAAGCTCCGCCATAAAAAATATTCCTTTTTCACCAACTTCAAGTAAGACTTGTCTCCCGGCTTCCGTTATTTTTACATTGACTGCACGTTTATCCCTTGGGCTGGGTACTGTGATAATGTATCCTCTGTCTTCAATAATTGTTATAAGCTGTTTAACGCTCTGTTTCGTAGTTCCCAACTTTCTTGCAATATTGTTAAGTGTGGTTTCATTTTCAGGTAAATGAGCAATTGCAATCATCGTCATATATTGTCTTGATGTCAGACCCTCAAG
>JAUZPR010000152.1 GCA_030705825.1 Bacillota bacterium
GGCTGTCCCGATACCTCCGAGGAAACTCGGTGAATACTCTCCTATTTTTGGGAGGAGTCCAAAGGATGATAGTGCTATGAATATAATGAAGCTCATAACTGCAGATATAATGTATGATCTGGCCAATGTGCTGGAAAAAATAACAACTGAAATTATAAATATTCCATAAAGCCACAGGAAGAACAATCCCGGAATAAGCCAGGTATTATAGAAGGCAGGGAACAACAGGTATGTGTAATAAATGCAGGCTGCTGACCCAAGTATAAAGGAGAGCGTAAACAGTATAACAGCTGAAAAAAACTTATCGATTATAAACCATGGCCTTGACAGGCTTTTTGTAAGTACTAGTGTCGCCGAGCCTTTTACCTTCTCTCCTGCAACTATGCCCATGAACATAAGTATCATTATAATAAAGCCTATTTGATTGAGGTTTTGAAAAAATTGGTCATAGGCGCCTATATAAGGCGAATAGCCTAATTTGCTGGGATCATAATAAATACCGTTCTGGCCGCTTAAGGATTTTAATATATCAGGCAGGAATTTTGCAGTTATAGGTCCCAAAAGACCGAAAAACAGGAATACGGCTGGGAGAGTTAATATTTTGTAGGTCTTTACAAGTTCTCTTAGTTCTTTTTTCAAAAAATATACTGCCGGCATTATTCGTTCACCACCTTCATAAATATATCCTCCAGCGAAGGTTCCAGAATACTGAATTTTTTCAGGAGAATTCTGCGCTCTGTTATTATTTTAGGTATTTCGTGCTGGGCTGTAGTCATATCACGGACATAGGCCTTAATTTCCTTGTCTTCGGTAACCGATGCTTTTTTGACCCAGCTTAAATGGCTGAGAGTCTCAAGCATTTCGTTAATCCTATTGTCTTCGACATCCAGAATTATACCGTTAATTGCATACTTTTCCCTAAGATTTGAAATGGTGTCCTCAGTAAGTACCTTTCCCTTATCCAGTATAACTACCCTGTCACATACCCTCTCGACATCCGAAAGAATGTGTGTTGAAAAGAATATCGTTATTTTTCCTGACAGTCCGGCTACTATATCCATGACCTCTTTCCTGCCTATAGGGTCAAGAGCCGAGGTTGGTTCATCCAGAAACAATACCTTTGGCTCACTAATCAGAGCCTGGGCTATTCCAAGCCTTTGTTTCATACCTCTTGAAAAACCCTTTATCTTTTTCTTTACACCTGCCAGGCCTACCATATCAAGTAGGGAGTCTATTTTGTCCTGGAGATTTTTTTTGTCCATACCAATCATCTCGGCAGCAAATTCCATATATTCCTTCGGAGTCATCCAACCATAAAAGTATGGAACATCGGGCAGGTAACCGATATCGCTCCTGTTTTTAAGGCTTCCGAAACGTATTTCATTATTGTTTATTTTAATGGACCCGGATGTAGGCTTTGACAGACCGGTCAGCATCTTGATGGTTGTGGTTTTTCCGGCTCCGTTGGGACCCAAAAAACCGTATATTGAACCCTCGGGGACTCTAAGGCAGAGATTGTCGACTGCTTTTGCGTTATTGAATTGTTTTACCAGATCATTTGTTTCAATTGCAAACACTATTCTTCATCTCCATTTGCCAGAAAATAAACAACAGGACCTATTATTTCAAATACAAAAATAATTACACCCCATATAAATTTATTGTTAAACCTTACTTTCTTCTTCTTTATAAGGTTAACCAGGGCTATTACTGCAAGTGTATAGTGTATTAACACCAATGGTATTATAAATGGCAGCATTTGCGATAATTTCATTTAACCTCACTCCTTCATTACTTTTCTTTTTTTAATATTTTGCGTTCGAATATCAGATAAAAAACCAATGGCAGTGGTAAAGTAGTCAGACCCCATATTCCCCAAAACCAGGCTTTTAAATTTCTCTTACGGGAATCATAAAAGATCCACATACTTTGAGCTAATAATAATAAAATGATAAATATGAGAACCGGAAGCGGAATTTCATTAAAATTATAATGCGATTTCATGATATGCCAGCCTTTCCAGCCTTGACCCTGCGGTATATAAGCGAACCCACGGGCAGCAGGAGGCCTCCAAGTAACTGAATCCCAATAAAGACAGGGAACAATCTCATAAAAGTATAAGCCTCAATAGAAAGGACTGTTAAACAGGCAATACAGAAAAAGAAAGTATCCTTTATAAGCTTTTCTTTTTTTCTTTTTTCAGCAGTATCTATCATTGCTTTGAAATTTGCAAGGTATTGTTGTTTTACCGGTATTTCTCTATTCATGAATTCCAGAGAATCCTTTATTCTATTTTCAATGCTTTCGTTATTGTCAATTTTCATCAGGCTCCAGCTCCTTTCTCAATAAGCTTATACCATTGTGTATACGCGATTTTACGGTGCCTGGAGGTATTGACATGATTGATGCTATTTCCTCGTAGGAATATCCGTAATAATGCTTAAGTACAATGGGTATACGGGTATCACCGGGAATATTCTTTAAAGCCTCAAGCATACTCCTGATGCTGTCGTTTTGTTCACCTTTTATGCTGTACAGTGCCGGAATCAAATCCTCAATATTCTCGTAATTCTGTTCATACTTATGTTTTCTAGTATAATCGACATATATATTCTGGGCGATAGTAAGAAGCCATGTTGAAAATTTGGACTTTTCGGGGCTGTACAAATGAATTTTTTCAATTGCCCTAAGCATGGTTTCCTGTGTAAGGTCTTCTGCCAATGTTGAATTATAGGTCAACTTGACAAGAAACTTATAAGTGAAGGAATAATTGTCATACAGGATTTCAGCCAGTGCGTTCCTGTCGCCCAGTACTGCTTTTTCAAAAGTAAGGTTTTCCATGTTTATACCTTTCAAAAAATAATACTTCAACCTTTTTTTATCTGATAAAAGAAAGTATATACTAAATATGTCGGATTATTTTTCAATGATAATACGTAAAGGAATATATAAAAGTTCATAACAAATCCAATTTTTTTTAAAAAAATTTTATATTTTAGAGCTGTGGATGAGGAAAATATTTTATAGACTTGGTAATAATAGTTATAGTATACTTTAAAATCATAATAACAAGTTGAAGGAGAAACATTTTGATGCAGAAACTTGATTTGATAAACGTAAAGAAGACCTCAGCCAGAGTACGCAAGCACATTATTGAGGAAGTTTTCAGTGCTTCATCCGGGCATCCCGGAGGTTCGCTTTCATGTACAGATATACTTACAGTTTTGTATTTTAATGAGATGAACATTGACCCAGCCAATCCCAAATGGGAGGACA
Source organism: Bacillota bacterium (assembly GCA_030705825.1). Lineage (GTDB taxonomy): Bacteria > Bacillota > Clostridia > Acetivibrionales > JANLFN01 > JAUZPR01. Next base: position 3,277 of record JAUZPR010000152.1, read on the forward strand.
GGGACAGGTTTGTTTTATCCAAAGGCCATTGTTCGCCGGCTTTGTACGGCGTCCTGGCTGAAAAGGGCTTTTTCAATATTGAGGATTTAACAAAGTTCCGAGGTTCGGAAAGCTACCTGGAAGGTCATCCAAGCATGAAATTTGTGCCGGGTGTAGACATGTCGACGGGCTCGCTGGGACAGGGAATATCTGCTGCAGTAGGTATGGCTTTGGCAGGCAAGCTGGATAAAAAGAATTATAGGGTTTATGCCATGCTTGGGGACGGAGAGCTTGAGGAAGGACAGGTATGGGAAGCTTCCATGGCTGCCGCTCATTACAAGCTCGACAATCTTACCATTTTTATAGATCACAACGGTTTGCAGATAGACGGGAAAATTCAGGATGTAATGTCCCCGGAGCCGGTCTCAAATAAATTTGAAGCCTTTGGTTGGAAGGTCATAGGAATAAATGGACACGACTATACGCAAATATTTGAAGCCATTTCAGAGGCAAAAAAGACAAAGGATAAGCCCACAGCCATAATAGCCGAGACAATCAAAGGCAAAGGAGTTTCCTTTATGGAGAATATAGCCGGCTGGCACGGCGCTGCTCCCAGTCAGGAACAGCGGGATCAGGCCTTAGCTGAACTTGATGCAGTATTAAAGAAACTGGAGGAAGAATAACATGTCACAGAAAATTGCTACAAGGGAAAGCTACGGAAATGCACTTGCCGAGTTCGGAAGCGACAGCAGGATAGTGGTTCTGGATGCCGACCTTTCAAAATCCACAAAGACAGAGGTTTTTAAGAAAAAATATCCTGAACGGTTTTTCAATATGGGTATAGCAGAAAGTAATATGATGGCTGTTGCTGCAGGTATGGCTACATGCGGGAAAATCGTTTTTGCAAGTACCTTTGCTATTTTCGCCGCTGAGAGAGCATGTGAACAGGTCAGGAATTCAATATGCTATCCGGCTTTGAATGTAAAAATAGGTGCGACCCATGCGGGAATTTCCGTCGGAGAGGACGGAGCATCCCACCAGACAGTTGAGGATATAGCTATTATGAGGGCTATCCCAAATATGGTTGTTTTAAGTCCTTCCGACGCAGTTGAAACAAGGTATGCAGTAAAAGCCGCTATAGAGCATGAAGGCCCTGTCTACTTAAGATTGGGGCGTTTGAGTGTTCCTGTAATTTATGATGAAAATAGCTTTAAGTTTGAGCTGGGCAAGGGAGTTACAGCCAGAGACGGCAGCGATGTATCAATAATTGCAACAGGACTCATGGTCCATGCTGCCATTGAAGCTGCCGACATACTGAAGAATGAAGGTATAAATGCCCGGGTAATAGATATTCATACAATCAAGCCTATAGACAGTGATATAATTGTAAAAGCCGCAAAGGAAACAGGGGCAATCGTTACTGCCGAAGAACATAATGTGATAGGTGGTTTGGGAGGGGCGGTAGCCGAGGTGCTGGTTCAAAACTATCCTGTGCCTGTAAGATTTGTTGGAGTACAGGACAAGTTCGGCAAGTCGGGTAAGCCTGACAAGCTCCTTGTAATGTATGGACTTACTGCTTCGGATATAGTTAGAAATGTAAAGGAAGTCATAAATCTCAAGAAATAATTGATGAATAGAGAAATGGGACGGTTCTAATGTAAATTACAATAGAAACCGTCCTATTTTTATTTTATCTATTCTATTTTTGCTGTTCGGACACCAATAAATTAGCAGTTGCAAGAATTTCTTCATTTTTAGCTGTAGTTTGTTCTATAGTTGCGGAAATATTCTGTATATCATCACTTACATTTCGTACCCTGATATCCAATTCGTTGGCAATACCTGATATCTTCGTTACATTCTGAAACAAATTATCTTCGTCTGATAATGTAGACTGGACAGCAATTTTGGATTGTTCTGCAAGCTTTTTAACTTCATCGGCTACAACTGAAAAACCTTTTCCAGATTCTCCGGCTCTTGCAGCCTCTATTGATGCATTTAGAGAAAGAAGATTAGTTTGTTCCGATATTGCAACAATTTCTTTTGTTACCTTGTCGAAATTTTTAATGCTTAACTCCATGGCTGTTATACTATTAGCAAGATCTGAAGAAAATTCGGAAAGGTTAATAATTTCCTGCCCAATACTACTTGCATTTTTAGCGTTTTCAGTACTTCCCGCTGCGACTTCATCAAGAGCACAGGTTATTTGTATAATTCTTTCATTTAATTTCTGCATCTTTAATTCTTTAGCTTGTTGAACAACCTTCAGTTCTTCTATCATGCTGCTTACTTCTTTGTTTTTGTCTGAAAGTGCTTCCTTTTCGACTGTCACTTCATGAATGTTGTAATCTATACAGTTCCATATATGATTGCAGCCGTAGAAAATCGCTTTTGCCATTTCGTAACATTTACCAAAGCCGCATGTGTTGCAGTTTCGTTCCCTCGATTCCTCGGTAGGTTTGTGCATATCAAGAAATATTTTCTCCAGCTGCTCTTCAGAGGGGTCTTCAAAGGTGTTAACATCTTCTTTAGAGTATTTTCTTACAAAATCATTGACGTTTAATTTATTATCAAAATATTTCAGCAATTTATAGGGGTGTTCTTTAAATTTGCCTGTTTTACTGTTTTTTATATTGGATGTTCTAATATCTATATCAGTCACATCATTCGACTTGCAGGTTCCTGATCCTACATTACAGCCCTGCGGACAGTTAAGGATATCAACAAGTAATGGAAGCGGTTTGTTTTGAGCTTTCCTCTTTCCGTACTCTGCCAGGTAGTGATAGGCATGTTCGGGACCCTCAACCTGCTTCACAAATGCATTAGGGTTGTATAAATAGACATTTTCCTTCAGACCGCCAGGCATACTGTATATATCGCCAAGGCTCAAGCTGTGGAAGGAAAAATCATTATCCTTATAAGTGTCAAGTTTAATATTTTTTAAATACTGTGACAATTTGTTGAAGGTAACGTTGTATTCAATATAATTGTTTGTATTTGGGTCTCGGATTTCTGAGGTTTTTGCAATACATGGAGATAGAAAACATAATTTATCGGTAACCTTTAAATACTTTTTAAGGTAAATTGCAGTACACATCATGGGACTGTGTATTGGTGCAAGATCAGGGATTAGATCGTGCTTGTATTTTTGAATATAATTTACAATCGAAGGGCAGGGCTGAGCTATAACAGACTTTAAATTATTCTCCTTAATGGCCTTTAAATAAGCCCATGTTGTTATATCAGCTCCGAATGATACATCATAAAAATTACTAATTCCTATAGATTTTAAATATGAAAATATTTTACCGTAGTTTGGAAAATTAGTTTTAAAAGCAGGTGCAGCAATAATCGATACTCCGATACCATTTTTTAAATCTGCCATCAGACTTTCGGTATCATCGGTGTAATCCCTTGCCTCATGATCGCATACTTCAACACATTTACCGCACATAATGCATTTTTCACCGTCTACTCTGATCTTGTTCCGACCATTTTCATACGTCGCAATGTTGGCGTTTTTAATTGGACATGATAGAATGCATTTGTTACAGCCCTGGCATTTTTCATGATTTGTAAATATTACGGATTGCATAACCTACCTCCTGAATTTTATTGGTTTTTATAATGTATATTTGGTAAACCATTAATAACCTGAGGTCGCCGGAATCCTGCCGGATGATGTTTTAAAAGCGTAATAACATTTTAAAATATATACAAAAATTTACACAATAGAAGACTCTTATTTACATAATATCGGTCTCTCAAATATAAAGTTTACACTTTTTATATATCAAAATTTTTTTGGTAAATAAAAAAAGACTGTTTGCATATCGACAACAGTCCTGTACCAATTTTCTTTATTTATCTATCTATCTAAAAAGAAAGATTTTATTACTGCCAGGTATTCTCTTAGATAACAGTTTATTAACACCGATGGGGGTGTACTGCAGGGATAGGTGCTGAATATGAACCCATTCCTGTCGGCCAGCAGCCTGGACCTGAGCATGTGAAACCCGTTTGTTATAATTTCGATCCTGCTTTGAGGACTTCCGCCGTTGTTCAGGATAACCTGCCTCGAATATTTGAAGTTCTGCATGGTATTTAGGGATTTATCCTCATTAAGTATCCTTTTTTCATCTATCCCGTTTTTAACTAGAAATCTTTTCATTGCTTCGGCTTCGGATATTTTTTCTCCTGCACCCTGTCCTCCTGAGACAATTACTTTTGTGTCGGGATACAGCTTGAGATAATCAAGGCTTTTGTTCATTCTGTATTGAAGGGATAGCGACATTGTTTCTCCGTGCAGGCCTGCACCTAAAACAACCAGGTAATCAGCAGGCTTTGCCTGTTCCGGTCTGCCGCTGTATATGATCAAACCTTCTATTAATATGAAGGAAATGAACCAGGCTGCAAAAAGCCCAAGCAGGGTTTTCCTGAGCCATTTGGTACGGATTATATGGGAGTTTGGTATAATAAACAACTTAATAAAGCCGACAACCGCCATTGCTGCTCCGACAATACCCGGGAGAAGTGTTCCGGCGTTGATGCCGCCTAC
>JAUZPR010000153.1 GCA_030705825.1 Bacillota bacterium
CCTTTGTACAGGCGTAAGTGTTATTAGTTATTTTACTCAACAGACCTATGTACCGCAGGGAAATGTGCTGTCGGAACTGATTCTTAGAGGATTATCCATCAGCTTTGGATTTTCAGGAGCCATGCTTACTATTATGTATTCAAGAAAGCTTTTGATAAAATCGTCAAAAAGCGAATATGATGCGCAGAATTCACTACAGGAGCTTGAAACGGTATTTGCAGAAGCTAAAAAAATATCAGAACAGCTTGCCGACTCAAGCGGCCAGATTGCTGCACTTGCTTCAGAACAGAATGCATCCTGTGAGACCATGGCAGCTACTTCAACCGAGGTATCTGCCGGCGCCTCGGAAACCGCCTCAAGTATCAGTGAGAGCTTTGATCTGGTATCCAATTTAAAGACCGGAATAGAGTTCACATTGGATAATACCAATAATTCTGTTGAAATATCCAAAAAGCTTCAGGAGACTGCTTATGAGGGCAAAATTTCAATTTTGAATGCTAGTGAAAAAATCATAGGGATAAAAAGCAGCGTGGAGGTTACATCAAAAAGTGCAAAGGAATTGGATGCAAAGACAAAGGAGATAGACTCAGTTGTTGAATCTATCCAGCAGATTGTAAAGCAAACCAATTTACTTGCATTAAATGCATCAATTGAGGCAGCGAGGGCCGGAGAAAACGGAAAGGGATTTGCTGTTGTAGCTGATGAAATAAGAAATTTGGCAGAACAGAGCCAGAACTCACTTAAGGTAATTACAAAAACATTAGGAGAAATCTCCATGCACAGCAATAAGGTGGATACCCTTATGGCAGCAAGTGTTTCAGAGGTTGACGAGGGTGTTGCAATAATAAACATGTCCAATGAATACTATCAAAAAATTATAAATAACCTGGCATTAACCATAGAGTCTCTGCAAAAGGTTAATGAGCTGTCAAGGGAACAGTTGGAAAAGACCAGATCTGTAAACGAATTTATGGAAAAAGTTAACGGTATTGCTGGGAAAACATCGGCTAATGTAGATTGTATGGCAAGTTCCACACAGGAAAATTATGCTGTAAGTGAGGAACTGTTCAGAACAGCACAAACACTTGACGAAATTTCGAGCAAGCTGATAAAGATAATTTCTGCAAAGAGCGATACCCAGTAATTATTGCAGGTCATTAAAAAGAATAGCCATTCATTTGAAACTCGTAAAGTGAAGAGTTTAAATGGATGGCTGTTGTTTTTTATAGTCTTTTTAACTTATACCCCTGCATAAAACAGCAGATAGTTCTCCAGATTGGACATCCAGTATGCACTATCATGCTTGCCTGGGGCCAAATGTAATTGTACATTGACTCCTTTTGAATTCAAAATAGAATATAATTTCAGGCACCCCTCAAAGAACCTGTAACCGTCCTGATTTCCGCAATCCAGGTAAACGGCGGTTTTGGACAAATCCTTGTTTTCTGCCAGTATTAAGGGATCTCTTAGGTTTCTTTGCTTTTTATCCGGATACAGCCATTTGGTCATATATACCGCAGTGCTGTCTTTTTGCGTATCAACCCAAACTGCAGGACTGTGGCCTCCTACCCTGCTGAACAGATCAGTATGTGCAAGACCTAAATGAAGTGCAACAAATCCGCCCATTGAAAGGCCCCCTATGTAGCGGTTGTCTCTTGACGTATCGGTACTGTAATTTGCATCTACGTAACTGACTATTTCCTTGCAGATATAATCCTCGTACATACCCTGATCATTGCCGCCTTTTACACCGGGTTCCACCGAGGAATTGATCCCGTAGCTATTGTCTATATCCGGCATAACTATGATCAAAGGCTTTATTTTATTTTTCTCAATCAACTCGTCGGCTTTTTTGTTAATACCCATATCGATCCAGGCATTCTGGTTATTGCTGTAACCGTGGATCATATAAAGAACCGGGTATTTTTTTTCAGTGCTGTAGCCCTTTGGAAGGTATATATTCAAATTCATATTCCTTTTCAATAATTTGCTTTCCATAACAACCTTTTTAACCTGAGAAGCAGGTACATTGTCCTGAACTGTCTTATCCTGCTGCCGGGACGGGTCGGTTTTCACGGTTTGTGAAAAAGCCTGTGATTTGGATGATGAGGGTTTTTGTCCTGCCGTGCTGCTGCAGCCGGACATTGATATAATTAATGCTGCTGCACAAGTGACTGCTGTAATTCCAATAAATATTACTCTTAATTTCATTTCAAATCCTCCCTGAAGCCATATCCTGGAATTTATTACATTCTATATAAATCCGATTCGTTTTTCAATATCATTAAAACAAAAGCTGTAAATAAGCAGCATTATTTTTTCAAAATTACATTTTTCCTATCGGGATAACAAAAGATAATTCATGTAAATGGCAATAATTTAAAGCCAATTTATAATCCGCTATCAAATTAGTAAGTTTTTTAAATAATTTTAACAAATATTGATTTGATTAAAGGGTATTATTCTGATATTATATACATAAGGTCAAAGAAGGTCAAAGTCAGATTGAAAATAAGAATATTTTGAAATAAAATAGCCGGTTGTTATGAGTTGGGAGGGATTATGAAATGAACATGGACAGATTTACCGAAAAGGCACAGGAAACCATTTTCGAGGCTCAAAATATTGCAGTTCGTATGGGGCACCAGCAGCTTGACGGTGAACATATACATCTTGCCCTGGTAAGCCAGGAGGATGGACTTATACCTAAATTGATAGGTTATATGGGTTTGGATGTTTTATTATATTCAAAAGATCTGGAGAACGAGCTTGAAAAGCTTCCGAGAATGTATGGAAACAGTTCCTCGGCACTGTACGCTTCAAGGCGTATAAACGAAATACTTACACGTGCGGAGGACGAGGCCAAGCGTTTCAAGGACGAGTATACCAGTGTGGAACATATATATATGGCTCTGCTTAAAGAAAAGAACACGCCATCCCAGAATATTTTCAAGAGGTACCAAATTACACTGGAGAAATTTATGGCAGCCTTGAGCAAGGTAAGAAGCAACCAGAGGATAACCTCAAAAAATCCTGAAGAAACCTATGAGGCTTTAAAAAGGTTCGGAAGGGATCTGGTAGAGCTTGCAAGACTGGGAAAACTCGATCCCGTAATAGGAAGGGACGCAGAAATAAGGCGCTCCATAAGGATTTTGTCCAGGAGGACAAAAAACAATCCGGTATTGATAGGTGAGCCTGGTGTCGGCAAGACTGCCGTTGTAGAAGGACTTGCCCAAAGGATACTTAAAGGTGATGTTCCTGAAAGCTTGAAGGATAGAACCATATTTGCACTTGATATGGGAGCTGTGATTGCAGGTGCGAAATACAGGGGTGAGTTTGAGGAACGTCTGAAGGCGGTTTTGAATGATGTCAACAAATCAAACGGAAGAATTATTCTATTTATAGATGAGCTTCACAACATAGTGGGAGCAGGCAAGGCTGAAGGCTCAATGGATGCAGGCAACATTTTGAAGCCCATGCTCGCCAGGGGGGAGCTGCACTGCATAGGCGCAACAACCCTTGATGAATACAGGAAGTATATAGAAAAGGATGCCGCTCTGGAAAGAAGGTTCCAGCCCATAGTTGTGGATCAGCCCACGGTAGAGGATACTATTTCAATACTGAGGGGCCTCAAGGAGCGCTTTGAGATACACCACGGAGTCAGGATAACCGACAATGCAATTATTGCCTGTGCTGTTTTGTCCAACAGGTATATAAGCGACAGGTTCCTTCCAGACAAGGCAATAGACCTGATGGATGAAGCGGCAGCCATGATCAGGACCGAAATAGACAGTATGCCGACCGAGCTGGACGAAATATTAAGACGTATGATGCAGCTGGAAATAGAACGCCAGGCGCTTAAAAAAGAGGACGATGAATATTCTGTAGGCCGGCTTGCCGCTATTGAAAAGGAGATAGCATCCATAAAGGACAGCTCCGACAGGATGAAAGCCCAATGGGAGCTTGAAAAGGAAAACATAAAGAGGGAAAAGGATATAAAGCAGCAGATTGAGGAGGTCAAAAGGCAGATAGAAGAGGCTGAACGGTCTTATGATCTTGATAAGCTTGCCGTTCTCAAGCATGGTAAGCTGCCCGAGCTTCAGAAAAACCTTGAGAAGGAAAAGCAGCGCAAAAGATCCAATGAGAATGTTCTTCTCAAGGAAGAGGTAACCGAAGAGGAAATAGCCGATATTGTTTCACGATGGACAGGAATTCCCGTGACAAGGCTTGTAGAAAACGAGAAAGAAAAGCTTTTGAATCTGGAACAAATTCTTCATAATAGGGTAGTAGGCCAGGATGAAGCGGTAACAGCCGTAAGCGATGCCGTTATCAGGGCACGGTCGGGCCTTAAGGACCCAAAAAAGCCCATAGGTTCATTTATTTTCCTTGGCCCAACGGGTGTAGGTAAGACCGAACTGGCCAAAGCCCTGTCGGAGGCACTTTTTGACAGTGATGAAAATGTTGTGCGTATAGACATGTCGGAGTATATGGAAAAGCACGCCGTAGCAAGGCTGATCGGAGCGCCTCCCGGCTACGTAGGTTACGAGGAGGGAGGACAGCTGACTGAGGCTGTCAGAAGGAAGCCCTATTGTGTAATTCTTTTCGACGAAATTGAAAAGGCACATCCCGAGGTGTTCAACGTACTTTTACAGTTGCTGGACGACGGGCGCCTGACAGACAGCCAGGGAAGAACGGTCAATTTCAAGAACACCGTAGTAATAATGACCTCAAATATAGGCAGCGAATACCTATTGAACGGTATAAGCCCAAACGGTGAGATTGAGGACAGGACAAGGGAAAAGGTATTAGGTGAGCTCAACATGCAGTTCAAACCCGAATTCCTGAACCGAATTGACGAAATAGTGCTGTTTAAGCCGCTGAGCAAGGAAGAAATAATAAAAATCATAGACCTGGCACTGACGGATATAAAAAAGAGGCTGGAGGACAGGCACTTGGGCCTGAAAGTAACGGATCAGGCAAAACACTATATCGCACAAAACGCATATAACCCGGTATACGGCGCAAGACCTGTAAAAAGGTATATTCAAAAATTTGTTGAGACTGAGATAGCAAAGATGATTATCAAGGGGGATGTGGGTGAAGGAAAGGATATAGTGGTGGATTGCGCAGGCGATGGGCTTGGGATGAGTGTGGAGTAAGGTGAGTCAGGGGACAGTCCCCTGACTCACTCACATCAACTTGTTCTTTGAACTTTATTTCTGTCAATCCCCAACAAATTTGCTATTTCTCTAATTGGCAGAGATGATTTTTTCTTAAGATAGGTAATTAAATGAGTACATTCATTTTTATTTTGTTTTAGCTTTATTTCTTCTATTCTTATTTGATGTTCTAATAGAAAATCTGTTATGAATTTTTCTGCATCTTCCATATTCTCAATTTCTTTATCTATAGATGGTTCTTCATGGTATTCAAGAAAGTTTTCATTAGATTCTTGTTTTGAGTATACTTTAAATTGTGATTTCGCGGCTGAAGTATTTTTTGAGAATATTCCAAGTATAAAATCTCTGTCTATAATTTCCTTCATAAATGAGTTTTTTGTAAAATAGAGATTATAGCTACTCCACCTGAAATCTGATGGATTTCTGCATATTTCTGCTTTTACCGGATTGTTATGAATATACCTAACTGCAGCCAGAAGATAACTATCGTCATCTATAATCTCGCTTTTAAATCTATCCTGAAACAGGTGACCAATTCTATTGTACCTTTTGTTAAAATAATAGGCATAACTTGTCTCAATTCTGGACATTATATGTGAAATTCCTTCAGAACCTTCATTTATAAGAAGGTGTACATGGTTGTCCATAAGGCAATAGGCGTAGATACTAAATGTTTTGTTCTTGTGTTTATCTCTGAGAGTATCTATAAACCTGAAATGGTCTTTATCATCAAGGAATATGTTTTTCCTTTCATTTCCTCTTATCATTACATGGTATACACGACTTTCGGCCCTTAATCTTGTTTTTCTCGGCATACATTTCTTACCTCTAAGTTTTTTACATTATACCATAAAATGTAAAATATGTCGAGCTTTGTCTTTTACCGTAAGTGTAGTGAAAAGAAGAAAGAGTCAAATAGTCCCCCAAATCTGAGTCAGGGGACTGTCCCTTGACTCACTTTGTTAAATTTTTTGGATTATTTAGAAGGATATGGGTGGTAAGCGAAGAATAAGTAAATACAAAGAGAAAATGAGGGGGAAAACATACCTATGACGATATTTATTGCTTTTTTTGCTTTTATATTTTTCGGATTGGTTATTTCAATGTGGGTTAACTCCAATGTAATAAAGCAAGAACTAATAGAGATTAAAAATATCCTTAAGACAACAAAAGATGAGTGAGTCAGGGGACTGTCCCTTGACTCTTCAGTAGTCTCAGACGGTTCCTTGACTCTTTACACATATTGGAGGATACATATGGATGTTAAATTAATTCGTGCAGAATTAAAAGATTTGGATAAAATTATTGAAGGCCAAAAAGCCAGCTTTTATGACTGCTATCAAAGATATCAAGACCATGAAATGAGTCCGTATAATGTGACTTATGATACTATAAAAAGAATTTTGGAAAACGAATACCTATATAAAATCATGTACGGGGATGAACCGGCAGGAGCCATTTATGTACGCCAAAATCCGGATAAGTATAATATGAGGCTTCATTGCATATTTATTATTCCTGAATATCAAAACAAAGGGATCGGGCAAAAAGCCATTAAATTAGTTGAAGAACAGTTTAGCGATGCAGTAACCTGGGCATTGGAGACACCGCACGATTTACAGCGAAACCATCATGTATATGAGAAAATGGGTTACAAAAGAACAGGGCAAATTGACTATGTCAACGAGAATTTAAGTATAGTACATTTTATTAGAGAGTTATAAGGAATAATCCTACTGTGGCAGTCTCTGTGCCATGGTAATACCTGCAATTTACATGGGCGGAGCAGAGCCGCCGCCCCTACAGAAAAGAGAATAAATTTTCCTTGCAAAAATCGGATATTAAATCAGGAGGGTCATTTGATGAATGAAACTGTAATTAACAAGAGTCCTGTTAAATTCTTAGGCTTGTGTGTATTGGAAATAATTATGCTTACTCTATGTGCCTTTGATTTAGCCGGTGGAATAAAACATTCTAATTTGGTTTGCATAATAACCGGAATAATTGCATTAATCTTTTTTGGGATTTGCTTTGTATTTATCATAAAAATAGCGCTGGACAAAAAACCGTTACTGATAATATCCGATGATGGTATAACCGACATGACAACCGCAGGTAGCAAGGTTTTTATCCCTTGGAGTGAAATCAAGTCAATTTCTGTTAGAAAAGTATTTACACAAAGATTTATTGGAATTGATGTGTATGATTTAGATAAACTTATGTCCGGGATTTCTCCTGCAAAACAAAAAATCATCACGGCAAACTTGAGATTAAAATATCCTCCTATATCAATTTCTTTGAATATGGCAAATAAAAAATTCAGTGATGTATTATCTTTAATCCAGAACAAATTAAATGAAGCCAATTTAAAGAATCAGCAAAAAAATTAATAGAAAAATGTTAAAAGCCAAACGTAGCGATACTTTGGTTTTTCTTTACAACTCTATAACATCTATATAATATATTTTATGTAGAGGTGAGAGGATTGGCTAGTATACTGATTGTTGAAGATGAACCGGCTATAAATGAACTGATAAAGCGCA
>JAUZPR010000154.1 GCA_030705825.1 Bacillota bacterium
ACCGGAATAGGCATAAGCCCAAGCTCTACGTACGGATTGATACTGGTTCAGCAATTTATTGGCAAGTAAGAAATGTAATCAAAAAGGGTTATACCGTAATGGTGTAACCCTTTGTAATTTTGTGTAATACATAATTCCTCAGCGGGCGGAGCAGAGCCCTGCCCCTACAATTATCCTACAACCTATCACCCATTCCACCCATTCTACCCATTTCACCCATTACCTTTTACCTTAAATTCCGGTTCTACTTCGAACTTCATTCCATTCAGGTAACTTAACATGCCTGCATTTTTTAAATCAAATTCCAGTTTATATGCCCACAGCGCTTGAATTTTTGCCCCAAGGGAACGGTTTAGCTGATTACTGCCATATTTGCCATCCCCGATTATAGGGTGGCCTATATGGGCCAGATGAGCCCTTATCTGGTGGGTACGTCCTGTTACAAGCTCTATTTCCAGCCTGCTTATATTGTTTTGGTAAGACAGGACTTTATAACGGGTTATTACTTCTACTGCGTTTTTTGCCGGTGCATCTTTAATAAATACTCTGCTTTTAAATTCATCCTTTTCCAGATATGCTTTTAATTCAGCCCAATCCTTTTCCATCTTTCCTGAGATCAGGCACTGGTAATATTTTTTGATTTCACGGGTTTTGATCTTTTCCAGCATTATTTCGAGGGCCTTTGGATTTTTTGCTATTATTACGAGTCCTCCGGTATTTCTGTCGATTCTGTGGCAGAGGGATGGAGCAAAAGCGGTTTCCTTTTGGTATTCACCTTTGTACTCAAGGTAAGCTCTGACATTATCGATAAGTGTGCCTTCAGTCTGGATACTGTCGGGATGTACCGGAATACCCTGTTCTTTATTGACTATTAGTATATTGGTATCTTCGTATACGACATTAAAACCATGGACCGAAGCCGTATCCGTTTTGATTTTAACTCCGTCCAGGATGTCATCGGTAATATATATTTCAACCATGTCTCCAGGTGATACTGTATAGTCTTCCTTCACCCTGGTTCCGTTAACCTTGACATCCCTTTTTCTAAAAGCCTTGTACATTGCACTTACAGGCATGTTGGGGAAACTATCCCTTATAACCTTTTCAATCTTTCTATTTGCTTGTTTTTCTTCAATAAGCAGTTTTCTCATTGTTATCTCCGGCAGGATTGCTGTTGTCACCTATTATGGATTTAATTTTGTTAATATATTTATCGGAAATCATTTCTGCCGCCTTCAGGGAGCTTCCTTCGGAATATACCCTGCATAAGGGCATATCGGCATCGGGAATTATCAAAGCCCAACCGTTTTTGAACTTGAATTTTACTCCATCCAGCAGCTCGATTTGTTCCTTGCTTTTTTCGGTGATCAATGTTCTCATAACCTTGCCCATAAGCTCCCAAGGACAGTATATCTTTTTCTGGTTCATGTAAAAACGCGGTATTTCCTCGACTATGTCCAACAAGGTTACATTGTAAACACAAAGAAATTCAATAATTTTTACAAGTCCTGCCAGAGCATCGAAATTCAATAAAAATTGATTCATATTACTCCTGTCTTTCAGGAGGTTGTAATTGAGCATCTTCTCCATTACAGCATGAGGAGATGTTTTTGTCCTTATTACTTTTCCATGGTATCTTAGTGCCATTTCCTCTATTACTGAAGGAGCCGTAATTGGGATTATCACTTCGGTTTCAGGATTGCTCTTAAGGATTATTAGCGATGTCAGCAAAAGGAACATTTCATCCTTAATGATATTACCGTGCTGGTTTATAAGTACAAGATTCTCAGCGTTACTGTCAATATAGGCTGCAAAATCTACATTATTTTTCCTGAGCTCATCTGTAATTTTATCAACTTCATGCAGATTTGTCGATGAGAAACTTGCCACCCTGCAGCCGATATCCGAAAGCATGGGTGCTACCAGGGAAATAACAAAATCCGAAGGGGAGAAAATGCATAATTTTGGAGCCCGGGCTCTGATTTTAGATACTTCTATATCATTAAGCACAGAACGTATATAATAATTTCTATAGTCTGTAATATTATTCAAACGGCTGATTTCCTCACCTGAGCACCTTTTAAAATCTTCGCGAAGAAATGCATTTTCTATCTTCCTCTCAGTCACACGGCTGATGCTGGCCCCCTTGGAATCCATAAAATCTACCCTTAGCTTGTTGGGATTATCGCCGCTTAATTTTATATGTATACCACCCTGTACCGACAGAAATCCTATTGCATGGCGTGAAATAGGAGTAAGAAGGCTGCTCAGATTGAATACATCAACACCAACCGACAAGAGACCTGAAATGAATGCATGCTTGAACATCCGGGCTGAATTGGATGTGGTTGAACTTACCACTACTTTGGAATTGTTTTTATAAATAGACCCGTAGGCAGCACCAAGCCTTGTGGCAAATTCGGGGGATATATCAACATTGATTATTCCCGACAGCCCATTCTCACCAAAAATAGTATTTGCATGCTTTGCTCCCCAGATTATATTCCTGTCCACTACTGTCAAAGAGCTTACCGTTTTGTTGGGCCAAATTTTTATATTGGGTTTTATTACCGCACGCTCGTTAACAATACAGCCGTCCCCTATAACCGAGTTTTCCAGCGCAGTCACATAATGCTTCAGGTTTACCTTACTGCATACAATTGTTCCTCTAAGTTCGGAACCTAACTCAAGATAGCTTGTTTCCCAAACGATACTTCTCTTAATTGAGACCTTTTCTTCTATAACGCAGTTATTGCCAATAACCGACAGGTTCTCTATCACCGCTTTGCTTCCGATGCGGCAGTTGTTTCCTATTACGCACGGGCCTTCTATTACAGCATCGGGATCAATAATTGTACCCTGGCCTACCCAAACATCTTTTTTAATTTGTTTCAGTCCCAAATCAATATTGATTTTTCCTTCAAGAATATCATAACTGGATTGCAGATAGGCTCTTAGATCCCCTATATCACACCAGTAGCCCGACATGATATACCCATACATGGGTTGGCTGTTGGACAGCATCATAGGAAATAAATCCTGGCTGAAATCAAATTTTTTGAATTTGGGGATATATGTCAATACTTCGGGTTCTAAAATATATGTCCCTGTATTTATAGTATCGCTGAATACTTCTCCCCAGCCGGGTTTTTCCAGAAAACCTGTTACAGAATCTTCTTCATCAAGAATTACAACTCCATATTCAAGTGGAACTTCCACATGAGTCAGAACCAACGTTGCTTTTGATTTTTTACTTTTGTGATACTTGATAGCTTTGTTTAAATCCATGTCGGTTAAGGAATCACCGCTTATTACAATAAAAGTTTCGTCAAGAAAATCCTCTGCATTTTTTACACTTCCGGCGGTACCAAGGGGGGTGTCCTCAATAAAGTAGGTCAGGTTAACACCAAAAGCAGAACCGTTTCCAAAATAATCTTTTATTTTCTGCGGCATGTACATTAAGGTAACGCCAATTTCGGTTATACCGTACTGTTTTAACAAGTTGATAATATGTTCCATGACAGGTTTGTTCACAATTGGAACCATGGGCTTTGGAATGTCGCATGTCAGCGGACGCAGTCTTGAACCTTCTCCTCCTGCCATAATGATAGCCTTCATTGGTCAACCATCCTTTCAATAATATGAAACTTTAGCAGCTTTTATAGTCTATGCAGCTTAAGTTTATTTTTTCTTCCCAAGGAGAAAAATTACAAGCCCTATAGTTGTTGAAGATATAGTCATTCTAATGTTTATAGCCAAAAAAAATATATACAAATTTATTTTTAATGGATAAAAAAAGGGAAACAAAAATAAACAATGTATACTTACTGCAGTTTACCTCCGGCTTTACTGAGTATTTCCCTGATTTCATCCAGTTTATCATCGTCCACCGTGACCCTCAGCCTTGCATTCAGATCGGCTGTTTCTTCAAAGTGACCGGAACCGCTGACCATAGGATCTGCGGCCAGAAGTGGAGCTTTTCCGACATTATAAATGTGACCGTTGGATTTCAAAACAAGTGCAGACAGGCTTACTGCCCTACTTGTACCAGGAGCATTGATTTCCGAAGCAAACTCGTTGGAAAACTTTTCGGCCATATCTAGATGAGCATCCTTATAGCCCATCTTCTTTAGTTCTTCCACTGTTTTACGTGCTTCCACCATTCTTGCAAAATCGGCAAATATTTTAGGCACTAAAACCATCCTCCCATAAGAATTTTACAGGTTTATTTTTTGCAGGATTTTTATTTATATCCCAAATTCGAAAGGGTATGATAAAATACAAGATAAGATTTTAGTAAATAAAGGGGAAATCAATTATGAAAATTGTTTCTACAGAAAAAGCTCCTGCAGCTATAGGACCTTATTCACAGGCTATTATTTCGGGTAATTTTGTGTTTACTTCAGGACAAATTCCAATTAATCCTTCAACAGGAAAACTTATAAATGAAAATATAGAAATGCAGGCAAGGCAGGTTCTTGAAAATGTAAAGGCTATTTTGGAAGCGGCAGGCTCCGGTCTGGAAAAAGTCATAAAAACGACTGTTTTTATTAAGGATATGGGCGATTTTCAAACTATAAATGCAGTTTATGGTGAGTATTTCAAGCAGCCCTATCCTGCAAGGTCCTGTGTTGAGGTTGCCAGGCTTCCCAAGGACGTCGGTATTGAGATGGAAGTAATTGCCGAAATTTAGGTTCAGAGTTGGTGGTTCAGAGTTTGTTGCAGTGCAATTGCGCTGCTTCGCCTGTAAAGACTTGTAAATGTAAAGCAAGTGCCGGGATTGTAAGGAACCAGGTATGGCCCTGTGATATTTTCACAGGGTATTTTCTTTTTTGAGGGATTAATAAAAAGAAAATAATTTAATCTCCAAATGCGCATAATATATGCAAAATAAATTTTCTTTCAAGGGGTGCTCATGAGATTCAGGTTGGGATATGTAGCAATGACTTTAAAGCTTGTAGACTGTTCTCCGTCAGGGACGATGACGGTAACTGCGTTTAAAAAGCTTCCTGACCCTGAGGCTGCTTTGAACAGGGTTAGAAGGATTGCAAAAAAGAATCTGGAAAACACTTTAAGGATTCTAAGATATAATCTTGCTTACAATATTTATGTATACCGGCTTACGTCAAAGCTTGTTCCCCTGGCCACGCATCCTTTGATTGAAGGCTGGGATTATTCCGGTGATCTCAAAGAGGAATTCCTGAGTATCGGCAGCTTTATTAAGGAAAATGACTTCAGGATAAGCGCCCACCCCGACCATTATACAATATTGAATCCTGAATCTGACCAGGTTTTTAATGAGTCCCTCAAAGATCTGGACTATCATGCTAAGGTATATGAAGCCATGGGACTTACAGATTACAGGTACAAACTGGTTTTGCATATCGGCGGTCTTTACGGTAATAAAAAAGCATCTATTGAAAGGTTTAAGAGGAATTTTGAAAAATTGCCCGAAAGGATAAGTAAAAGAATAATACTGGAAAACGATGATAAAGTCTATACCGCAGCCGATGTTTTGGATATATGTAATGATTTGGGAGTTCCTATGGTGCTTGATGTTCATCATCACAACTGCAATAACAATTATGAAAACCTGGAAGAGCTGCTTCCACATATTTTTAAAACCTGGGACGGACAGCACTTCAATCCCAAGGTTCACTTTTCGAGCCCAAAAAGCACCAAGGAATTCAGACACCATGCAGATAACATAGAATTACAGGAATTTTTAAATTTCTTAAGGATTGCATCGAAAACAGACAGGGATTTTGATGTTATGCTTGAAGCAAAAAACAAGGATGGGGCATTATTAAAGTTATCAGATGAACTTAAAGATGCCGGTACCGTAAAAAGTATCAACCAAGCTGAATTTGAGTTAAAAAAATAAAATACGAAAGAAGAGAGAATATGGATAAAAACAGGATAAGATCCAGGAAAAGAGAGCCTGCTGTAGCACCAGGCTATAATGATGAAAAATTCGGAGAAAATGCTACCAGAGAGGATAAAAAAACCGGTAATTATACAAGGATAACACGAGTTTTCCTGGATGAAAACGATCCGACCCATAAATAGCAAAGGAGGATAAGCCAAAATATGATAGAGGGTACAAACAGAGTTAAAATAAATCATTCGGATAAGCTTATCGAAACTATAAGAAGAGCAAGCATGAATATGAATTTTGATGATTATGCAAAAGCAACAGGACTTGAAAAAGAGTTTCTTTTTAGAATTATGAAGGGCGATATAGAGATAGTGGACGATGAAACTATGAAAAAATTGGAATTGAAACATTAGAATATTTTATATAATTGAATAATTAAAAGTTCTTAACACAATATATATAATAAAATTACCAAAAGTTATTAAGAAAGCTACAAAGGATGAAAGGAGGGTTTACCAATTGGATAAAAATAAAAACACTACTTCCAAGGACAAAACAAAGACAAAGACAGGCCCGGAATTTTACAATGACAACCTTGGAGAAAATACCTCGGGTACCAGCAACAAGTGCGGCCCAGACAGAAATACCGGCAAGAAATAAAGCCGGGTTAAGGCTGCTCGTTGCTAGCTGGTATTTACCTTTAGCAAAATCAACTAAATAGATTTTCTAGCAAAAAAGCCGGAACCCACCGGCTTCTTTGTAGTTAAATCCATGATTTTAGCTTGGTTTCATTCAAAATCACTATCATATCGTTAACTTCACTTATTGATTTTTCTTTTTTAAATTTACTTATTATTCGGGATATTGTTTCCCTTGTAGTACCGACCATATCGGCAAGCTCCTGTCTTGACAGATGCAGACCCAATTCCAGACCTGACTCTGTTTTGGAACCGTATTCATGGGCCAGTTTTAAAAGATGTGATGCAGTTCGGGCA
The DNA here is from genome assembly GCA_030705825.1 of Bacillota bacterium. Lineage (GTDB taxonomy): Bacteria > Bacillota > Clostridia > Acetivibrionales > JANLFN01 > JAUZPR01. The sequence continues at coordinate 6,874 of JAUZPR010000154.1, forward strand.
AAGACATCACCGAAAGCCAGTTCCTTGATTTTCTGCTGTGCAAATACCAGCTTTCCTGTCAGTACCTTTATTATATTCAAGGCAAGTTCCGAATTACTGCGGACAAGTTTTTCAAGATCACTATTCCTAAGTATGGTTAATACACAATCCTCATAAGTCATTGCTGAAGCAGGGTAAGGTATGCTGTTGAAAAGAGTCGCTTCACCAAATACATCTCCTTCTCCAAGCAGATGTATTATATGTTCTTTACCTTCTTCGTTGAATCTGTATATTTTTACTTTTCCGGACTTGATATAATATACTGTTTCTCCAGGTTCGCCCTCCATAAATATGATCATATTCTTCCTGTATCTGCATTCCAGGGATATATCTGAAATTCTGTCCAGATCCTCATCATGAAGTTCCGAGAACAGACTTGTATGTTTTAAAAGTTCACTATCTATCATGATGCCACCATCCTTATAAGACAATTATAACAGAAAGAATAACCGCATTATAAGGCCTTAAATGCAGATTGTCCCATATAGTATATATGTTATAATTATTTTTAAAAAAGCCGGATAAAAATAGAAACTAAATGGAGGAAATAATGATTACTGCGCTTTCTTTAAGCCCTGCGGTTGATAAAGTATATTTTGTCGATAATTTTGAGGCGGGCAAACTTTACAGAGCTGAAAACGTAATTAAATCAGCCGGGGGAAAGGGTATTAACGTTTCGAGAGTGGCTTCGATTCTGGG